>CAMYIQ010000168.1 GCA_947258465.1 uncultured Erythrobacter sp. | reverse complement strand
GTATTCGACTATCCGGATTTCAATGATCCGCCGTCGCGCGCGATCATGGCCAAAGCACTGAATGCTATGAGAGCGGATGTTGGCAAAGGCGGCGATCCCGTGGATGAAAATGCGCTTGTTCAATTGTTGTTTGGTGAGCGGGGGAAGTTGGAATGAAACTCGGCCGTCTCAATCGTCCTTGCGAGCGTAGCGAAGCAACCCAGAGTGGCGCGCGGATCGCTCTGGATTGCCGCGGCGACTGCGTCGCCTCGCAATGACGGGAACGTGAGACGAAACTCGGCCGTCTCAGCCCTATCGATGCTTCGACACACCTACTCCCCCGATTTCTAACGCGCGAAGCGCCGCTCTTGCGACACTCTCACTGCAATCAACTGTCCTATCTGGACAACACACCCCTGCTCCGTTAGTCTCTTCTGCAACTAGAGGAGACTATCTGCATGAAGAAATTCACGCTTTCCGCCGCAGCGCTTGCGAGTGCGGCGCTTGTGCCCGGTGTCGGCCATGCCGAACACCATGCGCTGACTGAATACGAATTGATCGACCGTACCGAATTGTTCGGCAATCCGGTCGCTTCGCAGGGCCGAATCAGCCCCGATGGCGCATGGGTCAGCTGGATCGCCCCCGACGAGGGGGTTATGAACGTGTGGGTCGCCCCGGCGGACAACCCCTCGCAGGGCAAGGTTGTCACCGATGATCGCCATCGCGGCATCTCGAACCATTTCTGGTCGACCGACAGCCGCTACATCATGTTCGTCAAGGACAATGACGGCGACGAGAATTACCACGTCTACGTCACCGATCCGCGCACCGGCGACACGCGCGATCTGACACCGCTGGAAGACGGCATCCGTGCGCAGATCATGGGCGTCAGCCGCGACCGGCCCGGCGTGATCCTCGTCGGCACGAACGAGCGCAACCCGCAACTGACCGATCTCTACGAATACAATATCGAAACGGGCGAACGCACCTTGATTGCGGAAAATCCGGGTTATGCCTCCTGGATTACCGACAACACATACAGGCCGCGGATGGCGATGATCCCGCAGCCCGACGGAGGGATGAAGGCGGTCTACCTCAATGAGGACATGACGCCGGGCGAGACCTTCGCCGACATCCCCAGCGAGGATATGCTCAATACCAACATCGTGGGCTTTTCCCGTGATAACGACACGGCATACATGATCGACAGCCGCGAGCGGAACCTGGCGGCGGGCGTTGCGGTGGACCTGACCACAGGCGAGCGCACGGTCATCGTCGAACCCGAGAAGGCCGACCTCAGCGGGATTCTGGTCGATAACGAGACCTATGCGCCGATTGCCTATTCGACCAATTACCTCAAAGACGAGTGGACGGCGCTGAACGACGAGGCAGCATCGGAACTGCGGTTCCTGCAACGCAGTCTCAAGGGCGAGTTCCAGGTGGCTTCACGCACTGAGGACGATCAGAAATGGATTGTCTGGAACGGTTCTGCCGAAGCTCCGGGGCAGTACTACGTTTACGATCGCAGCACCGATACCTTGGATCCGTGGTTTTCCACCCGGCCGGATCTGGCCGATGCGCCGCTCCAGCCGATGCACCCGCTCGAACTCAAGTCGTCCGACGGTTTGACGATGGTGTCGTACCTTACCCTGCCGCCGGGAAGCGATCTCGATGGCGACGGACGACCGGACGAGGCATTGCCGATGCTGTTGTGGGTTCATGGCGGACCTTGGTCGCGCGATAGCTACGGGTACAATACGATCCATCAGTGGATGGCCAATCGCGGCTATGCGGTGCTCAGCGTAAACTACCGCGGTTCGACCGGCTTAGGTAAAGACTTCACCAACGCGGCGGTGGGCGAGTTTGCCGGTAAGATGCATGACGACCTTATCGACGCGGTCGATTGGGCAGTAGCCGAAGGTATCGCAATCGAGGACAAGGTAGCGATCGGCGGCGGCAGCTACGGAGGATATGCCACGCTTACTGGGGTCGCTTTCACGCCTGACAAATTCGCCTGCGGCGTGAACATCGTCGGCCCGTCCAGCCTGGTTACTCTGATCGAGAGTTTCCCGGAATATTGGAAACCGTTCCTCGCCGGCACCTGGTACAGATATGTGGGCGATCCAGCCGATCCGGAGCAGCGCGAAGACCTCCTGTCGCGCTCGGCCATTACCCGCATCGACGATATCAAGGTGCCGCTTCTCGTGGGGCAGGGTGGCAACGATCCGCGTGTCACCAAGCTGGAGGCGGACCAGTTGGTAGCGGCGATGCAGGCCAAGGGTCTTCCGGTCACCTACATCAACTATCCCGATGAAGGCCATGGTTTTCAAAAACCGGAAAACCGCATGAGCTTCTTCGCCGCGATGGAAGGGTTTCTCGGGACCTGTCTCGGCGGGCGAGTACAGCCCATTGGCGACGGCTTCGAAGGCAGTTCGGCTGAGGTGCTCGCTGGGGCGGATTATGTCGAAGGGCTGGACAAGATATCGTCCGGCGGTTGATTCGATCGACCTGACGAACCATTAGAAACGGCGCGGCTTCGCTGGAAGCCGCGCCGTTTCCATTCGGAGCAAACAGATGAAACTTGGCCGTCTCAACCATATCGGCGTCGCGACGCCCTCGATCGCGGAATCGCTGCGCTATTATCGCGACGTCATGGGCGCGACGATCACGCATGAGCCTTTCGATCTGGAGGAGCAGGGCGTGAAGGTCTGCTTCGTCGACACGCCGGGCGAAGAGGGCACCAACGGCACGCAGATCGAACTGATCGAGCCGCTGGGCGAGCAGTCCACGCTGACCGGCTTCCTCGCCAAGAACCCCGCCGGGGGACAGCATCATGTCTGCTACGAGGTCGAGGACATCGAAGACGCGCGCAAATGGTTCGAGGAGCTGGGCAAGCGCATTCTCGGCCCCACACGCATCGGCGCGCATGGAACGCCGATCTTCTTCCTCCACCCGAAGGACATGATGGGTCAACTGACCGAAATCATGGAAACGCCCAAGGACGACAGTCACTGGTCGAATTGAGCATGGCTTCATGCCGTTTGGCTCGCTTTGCCGACCATTCGGGTAGGGCTTGCTTCCGCGATATCCGGCGTCGGCGCCGGATTTCCTCCACATGCCGTAACGGACTTGCATGCGGGCTTCCTCGCAGCCTATTCGGGTTGCGAAACGCAACGAGACCATCGCAGCCTTCGGGGAGAGACGCGTGAGCTACGAAACCATTATCGTCGAAAAGGACGGCCCGCTTACCACCATCACGCTCAACCGGCCCGACCGGCTGAATGCGATGCCGCCGCAGATGGCGGACGAAATCGGCGCGGCGTTCTATGATCTGGGCGATAGCCGCGCAGTCCTGATAACCGGCGCGGGCAAGGGTTTTTGCTCGGGCGCGGATTTGTCCGCCAGGGGCGAGGGGAGCCCGCTTCAGAAAAACGGCGGCAGCCATCGCGCGTTGCAGAACCATTACAATCCGGCGATCAGCATGGTGTTGCGCGCGCCGGTTCCGGTGATCTGCGCGGTCAACGGACCGGCTGCGGGGATCGGTTGCAGCCTGGCCCTGGCCGGTGATTTCGTACTGGCGGGCAAGAGCGCCTATTTCCTGCAAGCCTTCGTCAATATCGGCCTGGTCCCCGACGGCGGTTCCACCTGGCTGCTGGCACGCGCTATCGGCCGCGCACGGGCCACGCGCATGATGATGCTGGGCGAGAAGATCGGTGCGCAGCAGGCCGAGGATTGGGGCCTTATCTACAAGGCGGTCGATGACGAGGCGCTGATGGGCGAGGCGAGGGCACTGGCGGAAAAGCTCGCCAATGGCCCCACACTGGCTTTGCGCACCATGAAACGGAATATCTCCGCCGCTCTCGACGGAACGGTAAACGAAGTCATGCTTGCTGAGGCTGAGGGGCAGCGCGTGGCCGGAGCGAGCAAGGACGCGATGGAAGGCGGGATGGCCTTCCTCCAGAAGCGCAAGCCCGCATTCAAGGGCGAGTAAGCCCATGTCTGGGGCGCCGCGGAGGTCGGAAACCTCGCAGCGATACCGGTAAAGGTGGCCGGATAGGCCTAGATAGAATGGATAGATTGGCATCGTAGGAACACCGCGCTAGGGGGTGCTTCCATGAGAGAGAAGACCCCCGGATACCACGATTGGAAGCCCCTCGCCGAAAAGGAAGTGAAGGGCAGAGACCTGACCTGGCAAACGCCCGAGGGCATCGCGGTGAAGCCGCTTTATACGAGCGAGGACACCGAGGATATCGATCCCGGCGTTCCGGGTATCGCGCCGTTCACGCGCGGGCCTTACGCTTCGATGTATACGGGCCGCCCTTGGACTATCCGGCAATATGCCGGCTTCTCGACCGCGGAAGAATCGAATGCCTTTTACCGGCGTAATCTCGCGGCGGGCCAGAAGGGGCTATCGGTCGCGTTCGACCTTGCCACCCATCGCGGGTACGACAGCGATCACCCGCGCGTGGTCGGCGATGTCGGCAAGGCAGGCGTCGCGATCGACACTGTGCGCGACATGGAAATCCTGTTCGACCAGATCCCGCTCGACACGATGAGCGTATCGATGACGATGAACGGCGCGGTGATCCCCGTGCTGGCGTTCTACATCGTCGCGGCGGAGCGGCAGGGCGTTTCGCAGGACAAGCTTTCGGGGACCATCCAGAACGACATCCTCAAGGAGTTCATGGTCC
>CAMYIQ010000167.1 GCA_947258465.1 uncultured Erythrobacter sp. | reverse complement strand
CGCGTAGTTGCCCGAATCGTTCAGCGGCAGGCCGTCGAGGGTCTGCGAGACGCGATCGGCGCCGAAGCCGCGGATGGTGAAGCCACCGCCCGACGATCCCCATGGGTCGTTGTTCTGGAAGCTGACACCCGGAACAAGGTTGACGATGTCGTTGACCGTTTGACCGGGCCGCTGCCGACGGATCACTTCCTCGCTCAGAACCTGCTTCGCCTTTGTGGTGTCGGGGTTCTCGACGCCGCCGACGCCGGTTTCGCGGGCGCCGGATACGATGATCACATTGTCGTCGAAATCGACCGAGCCGGTCGACTGTGCGGCGGCCGGGGCGGCGACCATGGCACTGGCTGTGCTGACCACCGAAGCGGCCAGGAGATACTTGAACTTCATCAGGAAAGACCCCTTAGTCTCTATGATGCGGGAGGGAAATGTGTGCGGTAAAACCCCGCTAGGCGGGTCGCATTGCCGCCAAGCTACGGAAATGTGACAGAGTCAAGACGGGCGTGGCAGATATGTTAAGCCAACCACCATGCCCGTAAATTTTCTTCGATGAATCAGGATTTTAGACTAGTTGCCATTTTGCAACGCATCGACTTTTTTGCCAAAACCGCCCAGCCGCCCGGCGAAAAATGCTGCAACGCAGCAAATCAGGCGAGATTGATTTCGCGCAAACGCTGCAACAGGTAGTCGTGACTCGAAATCGGCGCGGGATGATCGTCTGGCGCCTGCGGGTCGATGCACGAAGGCAGCGTCTCGATCATGTAATCGGGCCGGAAATGCAGGAAGAAAGGCATCGAATAGCGCGCGCGATAGGCTGCTTGCCCACGCGGATTGACGACGCGGTGCGTGGTCGAGCGCAGCTTGCCGTTGGTCAGCCGGTCGAGCATGTCGCCGACATTGATGACCAGCGCCCCTTCCGGCACGTCCACAGCCTTCCAGTCGCCCTGCCTGGTCAGCAGTTCCAGGCCCGCTTCTTCCGCGCCCAGCAAAAGCGTGATCGTGTTGATGTCGCCATGCGCTGCGGCGCGAATCGCCCCCTCGGCCTCTTCGCCCTCGAGCGGGGGGTAGCGCAGGAGGCGCATGACCGAATTGCCATCCTCGACCGTGGGCGCGAAGAACTCCCGGTCCAGTCCCAGATGCAGCGCGATGCCTTCTAGCACGCGCCCGCCGGCTTTCTCGAAAGCCGAATAGAGCTCGGTAAAGGTTTCGCGGAACCCCTCGACCTCGCTGGGCCAGACATTGTCGGCCATATATTCGGAAAGCGCGTGGCCCTCGGGCAATTCGCGCCCGACATGCCAGAACTCCTTGAGATCGTGGACTTTGGCGTTCTTAGCTTTCTCGGTCCCGAAAGGGGTATAGCCGCGCGCACCGCCACCGCCGGGGATATGGAGGGCCTGCTTCACATCCTCGGGCAGAGCGAAGAATTCCTTCGACAAGGCTTCGGCCCGGTCGATCAGGTCCTGCGGAATGCCATGGTCGCGGATCACGGCAAAGCCGTATTCCCGGAAGCTGCGGCCCAGCTCGTCGGCGATGCTGTCGAGCGGCTGTGCCAGCGACACAACCGCGATATCGGTGCTCGAATCGGTCATAATGGGTGCGCCCTTTAGTATGGTAGGAAGAGACCCGCCAGCGCCGCGCTCATCAGATTGGCGAGGCTGCCGGCAGCGAGCGCGCGGATACCCAGCTTGGCGATGACCGGTCTTTGATTTGGCGCAAGTCCGCCGGTAACCGCCATCTGGATCGCGATCGAGCTGAAATTCGCAAAGCCGCACAGCGCGAAGGTGACGATCGCCCGGCTGCGATCCGACAGGACGGAGGCGTTCATTGTCCCCAAATCGATGAAGGCGACGAATTCGTTAAGCACGATCTTGGTGCCGAACAGCCCGCCAGCCGTGCCTGCCTGTTCCCACGGAATGCCGATCAGGAACATGACTGGCGCGAAGACGAAGCCAAGCAATTGCTGGAAACTGATCTCGGGATAGCCGAACCACGCGCCGATTCCACCGAGAATACCGTTGGCCAGCGCAACCAGGGCGACGAAGACCATGACCATTGCGCCGACGGCCACCGCAAGCTTGACGCCGGTTTGCGTTCCCTGCGCGGCGGCTTCGATGATATTGGCGGGTCGGTGCCCTTCCTCGAAGGTTTCCGCCACTTCGACCTCGTGCGGCTTGCCGCTTTCGGTCAGCGCAGCAGGCCCCTCCGCGCTGATCCGCGCATCGGGCAGGACGATCTCGGCCTCGGGGTCCACGCCGGACATTTCCGCAGCATCGCGCGCCAGGACGCTTTCATCGTCGGGCATGATAATCTTGGCCATCAGGATGCCGCCCGGCGCCGACATGAAGGCCGCCGCCAGAAGGAAGGGCACGGCTTCGGCTCCGATGAAACTGGCATAGGCAGCCAGGATTGTCCCCGCGACGCCTGCCATGCCCACACTCATCAGCGTGAACAGGCGGCTCGGCGTAAGCGCGGCGAGATAGGGGCGCACGACCAGCGGGCTTTCCGATTGGCCCACGAAGATATTGGCCGCGCTGCCCAGCGCCTCGACCTTGCTGATTCCGGTGATCCAGCCGATCGCCCCGCCGACCCAGCGCACCAGCCGCTGCATGATGCCCCAGTGGTAGAGGATCGAGACGATGGCGGCGAAGAACACGATCACCGGCAGCGCGGCGATGACGAACGTATTGGTGAAGGGGTTGGCACCCATCGGGCCGAACACCGCCTCTATTCCCACTTTCGAATAGTCGAGCAGCGCGATCACCCCGTTCGACATTGCTTGGATCAGTTGGACGCCCCATGGCGTGCGCAACACGAGCAGCGCCATCAACGCCTGCAGGGCGAAGGCCGCGCCTACCACGCGCAGCTTGATGCGCCGTTTGCCCGTCGACAGCAGAAAGGCAATCAGCAAGATCGCCGCAATGCCGACGAGATTGATCAGGATGGGGGACATCGGGTTCCCTTTGGGAAAGACAAGTTGCGGATGAAATCGTCTGCTGTCTTGCTTGCGGCGCTCCATTAGTCAATTTTCACGCCCCGCCGACGGCCTCGCCGTCCACGATATGCACGAGGCCGAAATACATGACCGAACCCGCCAACGAGACCAGGCTCGCAGCCGCTGCCATGCCGCTGGGCCTGTTCGTCTATACGCTGCTCTATGGCGGGATGACCGTGCTGGCGGGGGTTCTGGCGTTCAAGCAGGTGCAGTTATGGCCGACCGAGCTTGCGGTCGAATCGGGCATCTTCGCCTTTCTGTTGCTGGTGGTGATCTCCAGCACCATCGCCCAGCTCTACGGCGAAAAGCTCGCAAATCGAATCGTCTGGTGGGGCTTCATACCGCTGCTGGTGGCTTCGCTGCTGATGCAACTCGTGCTCAACTTGCCCGCCTCGGTGGAAATGGTCGACTATCGAAGTGCCGATCTGGCAGCCTTCGAGAGGGTTCACGCAACGCTATGGCGCGTGTGGATGGCAGGGCCTGCCGCCTACATCGTCTCGCTGCTGCTCAACGTGTGGATTTTTTCGCGCCTGCGCGGCTCGGGCGAGGGAGGGGCCATTTCCCTGATGGTGCGCGGCGCGGTCGCATCGGCACTCAGCCAGGCGATCGATTCGGTGATCTTCATCACGCTGGCCTTTTACGGCCAGTTCGCAATCACCAATCTGCTGATCGGGCAGGTCGTGGCCAAGGTCGCTTTGAGCCTCGTGCTGGTCCCGTTTCTCATCACCGGCGGCGTCGCCTTCGCGCGCTGGCTGGACCGGCGTTAAAGACGCTTCACATTCGCGATCAGGGTTTCGTCGAGGCTGTCACCGTGCAGCACCGAGACGTCGCCCGTGGTTTCAAGCACCACCGCCCTCACCTTCGCGAGATCCAAGACGTTGGCCTCGCGCAGTTTGGCGACGAGATCGCTCTTGGCCACACGGGTGGACTTCAGCGCACCTTCGAAAAATTCGCCATCGCGCATCAGGAACACCGGATCGTTCTGCATCGCATCCTCGATTGCATCGGACGACTTGCGCAGACGCGCGGCAAGGTATTGAACGACGAACAGGCCCGCCATAGCCACCATCGTCTGCACAAAGCTCGTCCATTCGCTTGCTTGCGCCGCCCCGGCAACGAGGCTGCCGAGTGCCACCGTCATGACGAAATCGAAATTGGTCATCTTTGATAGAGAGCGCAGACCGTTGATGCGGATCAGCAGGACGATCCAGATAATCGCCGTTGCGGATAGGACCACGCCGCGAGCGACGATATCGAGCCAGGTTTCTTCGAAGAACATGAGCCTCCAACGCACAGGCTAGCACAAGCTTTCCCAAGCGCGCGTATAATCAGCGCTTCAGGCGCTCCGCGTGCCAGGCGACATGGTCGGCCATGAAGCTGGAGATGAAGTAGTAGGAATGGTCGTAGCCCGGCTGCATCCGGATATCGGCAGGAATGCCGGCCTTTGAACAGGCTTCGGCAAGCAGGTGGGTCTTGAGCTGACCCTCAAGGAAATCGTCTGCTGTCCCCTGGTCGACCAGCAGATCGTCGAGCCGCACGCCGTCCTCGATCAGCGCGCAGGCATCATATTGGCGCCATGCCCCGCGATCCTCGCCCAGATAACCGCCCAGCGCCTTTTCGCCCCAGGGACAACTGATCGGACTGACGATCGGTGAGAAAGCGCTGACGGAGCGGAAGCGGGTGGAGTTGCGCAGGCCGATAGTCAGCGCGCCGTGTCCGCCCATCGAATGGCCGGTAATGCCCTGCCGGTCCATATCGGCGGGGAAATGCTCGCCCAGCAACGCAGGCAGTTCGTGCTCGATATATGTCCGCATGCGGAAATTGGCGGCCCAGGGCGCCTCGGTCGCGTCGACATAGAACCCCGCACCCTTGCCGAAATCATAGGCTTCGTCGTCGGGGACATCCTCGCCGCGCGGGGACGTGTCGGGCGCGACCAAGATTACGCCATGTTCGGCGCAGACCGCGCGATATTCGCCCTTCTCGGTGACATTGGCATGCGTGCAAGTGAGACCCGAGAGGAACCACAGAACCGGCAGCCTCGCGCCTTCTTCATGCGGCGGGACGAAGGCCGAGAAGGTCATCCGGGTGCCGGTGCTGGAAGAGGTGTGGGCGTAAACGCCCTGCACGCCGCCATGGCTGCGATGCTCCTCTACCGTTTCCAGCTTGGTCGGCATGTCCTAGAGCGCGGCTTCGTATTTCGCGGTCGTTTTCTCCGCCACCTCGTCCGCCGTCACGCCCGGCGCCAGCTCGATCAGGCGAAAAGCGCTGTCATGGTCCGGGCGGTGGAACACGGCGAGATTGGTGATGATCATGTCGACCACGTTCTGCCCTGTCAGCGGCAGCGTGCATTCGGGGATAAACTTGGGGCTGCCATCCTTGGCATTGTGATCCATGACCACGATGATCTTCTTCACCCCGGCGACGAGATCCATCGCGCCGCCCATGCCCTTGATCATCTTACCGGGAATCATCCAGTTGGCGATGTCGCCGTTCTCGGCCACTTCCATCGCGCCCAGCACGGTCAGATCGATATGTCCGCCGCGGATCATCGCAAAGCTCGCCGCGCTGTCGAAATAGGCGCTGTGCGGCAATTCGCTGATGGTCTGCTTGCCCGCATTGATCAGGTCGGCGTCGACCTCGTCGGGATAGGGGAAAGGCCCGATGCCGAGCATGCCGTTCTCGCTCTGCAGCGTGACATGCATGCCTTCGGGAATGTGGTTGGCGACCAGCGTCGGGATGCCGATGCCGAGATTGACGTAATAGCCGTCTTGCAGTTCCTTCGCCGCGCGGGCGGCCATCTGGTTGCGATCCCAGCTCATCAGGCACTCTCCCTTTCACGCGTGGTCTCGAATTCGATCTTCTTTTCGTAGGGTGCGCCCACGATCATCCGCTGGACATAGACGCCCGGCAAATGGATGCAGTCGGGATCGAGGCTGCCGGTGGGGACCACTTCTTCCACCTCGACAACGCAGACCTTGCCGCAGGTCGCGGCCGGAAGGTTGAAATTGCGTGCGGTCTTGCGGAATACGAGGTTGCCCGTTTCATCGGCCTTCCACGCCTTCACGATCGCGAGGTCCGCGAAGATGCCGCGCTCGAGAATATACGTCTCGCCGTCGAAATCCTTGTGCTCCTTACCTTCGGCAACCTGCGTGCCGACCCCGGTCTTGGTGTAGAAACCGGGAATGCCCGCGCCGCCTGCACGCATGCGTTCGGCAAGCGTGCCCTGCGGGCAGAACTCGACTTCGAGCTCGCCGGACAGGAATTGCCGTTCGAATTCCTTGTTCTCGCCGACATAGGACGAGATCATCTTCTTCACCTGCTGGGTGCGCAGCAGCATGCCGATGCCTTCATTGTCGATCCCGGCATTGTTGCTGGCGAAGGTGAGGTTCTTCACCCCGCTTTCGCGGATCGCGGTGAGAAGGCGCTCGGGAATGCCGCAAAGGCCGAAGCCGCCGCTGGCAATGAGCATGTCGTCGCGCAGCACGCCATCCAGCGCAGCGGCGGCGTCGGAATAGATCTTGCCAGCCATCAGAACACCACCACGCTACGGATGCTTTCGCCTTTATGCATAAGGTCGAACCCCTTGTTGATTTCTTCCAGACTGAGGACATGGGTAATCATCGGGTCGATCTCGATCTTGCCGTCCATATACCAGTCGACGATTTTCGGAACGTCGGTGCGGCCCTTGGCTCCGCCGAACGCAGTGCCGCGCCAGTTGCGGCCCGTGACCAGTTGGAATGGCCGCGTCGCGATTTCCTTGCCGGCTTCGGCGACCCCGATGACGATCGAAGTGCCCCAGCCCCGGTGGCAGGCCTCCAGCGCAGTGCGCATAACATCGGTGTTGCCGGTGCAATCGAACGTATAATCCGCCCCGCCATCGGTCATCTCGACGATCTTGGCGACCACCTCGTCATTGCTCATTCCCTTGGTGTTGAGGAAATGGGTCATGCCGAACTTGCGGCCCCATTCCTCGCGGTCGGGATTGATATCGATGCCGACGATCATATTCGCGCCCGCCAGCCGCGCGCCCTGGATGACGTTCAACCCGATACCGCCGAGGCCGAATACGACGACATTGTCGCCGACCTGCACTTTGGCGGTATTGGTCACCGCACCGACGCCGGTGGTGACGCCGCAGCCGATATAGCAGCTCGTCTTGAACGGCGCGTCCTTGCGAATCTTGGCGACGGCGATTTCGGGCAGGACAGTGAAGTTCGAGAAGGTCGAGCAGCCCATATAGTGGAAAATCGGCTCGCCCTTGTAGGAAAAGCGCGTGGTGCCATCGGGCATAAGGCCCTTGCCCTGCGTCGCACGAATGGCGGTGCACAGGTTCGTCTTGCCCGAAAGGCACGATTTACACTGGCGGCATTCGGGCGTGTAGAGCGGGATCACGTGATCGCCCGGCTTTACGCTGGTCACGCCTGCACCGACTTCGCGCACCACGCCTGCGCCCTCATGGCCGAGTACGCTGGGGAAGAGCCCTTCGCTATCGAGCCCGTCGAGCGTGTAGGCGTCGGTGTGGCAAATGCCGGTGGCCATGATCTCGACCAGCACTTCACCCGCCTTGGGGCCTTCCAGATCCAGCTCGACGATTTCGAGGGGCTGCTTGGGGGCGAAGGCGACGGCGGCGCGGGTCTTCATAGGCGAATGCTCCGGACGGTGGGTGCCGGCGCTCCGGCCTCGGGGCGAATGGTGGTGGTGAGCCGTGCTGGGTTCGAACCAGCGACCTACTGATTAAAAGTCAGTTGCTCTACCGACTGAGCTAACGGCCCGACCACGGCGTGCCACCTAGGGACGCTGTTGCGGGTGGTCAAGCGGGTCATGCGTCATTCTGTCCGCAGTGGCCGGGAAAGGCGCGCGGCAAGCTGGCGGATGGTGAGGCCGGTAACCGGATCGCGCCAGTGCGGAGCGATCTGCGCGGCGGGGTGAAGCACGAAATCGCGTTCGCGGAACAGCGGGTGCGGGATCGACAGGCCGGGTGTGCGCCACATTCCGCCGCTCCACAACACGATATCCAGATCGAGCGTGCGCGAACGCCACCGCTGCCCGCGCCGCTCCCGGCCGAAAGTCCGTTCGATATGCTGCAGGCTTTGCAGGGCGTCGGGCGGGCGAAGGTCCCCGGCAATCACTGCGGCCGCATTGGCGTATCGCCGCTGGGACGGACCGACCGGCGCACTGTCGGCGAGACGCGACAAGGCCTCGACCCGCCAGCCTTCATCCGCCAGCGCCCCGGCCGCCGATGCCAGCACCGCGCGCGGCGCGCCGATGCCCGGCACCCGGCAATTGGACCCCAGCCCGATAAGGTAGCGATGCTCGCTTGCGTCCCTCATATCCCCGCCCTAGCGTCGCGACCGAAGAGAACCAAACGGGGAGGGTGGACGATGACAATGAAGGCGTTTGTGCTGGCGGGCGCTCTGGCGATTTCGGGGCAGGCTGCGGCAAGCGACCAATTGCCGCGCGAGCTGACCGAACACGAGCAGCGCGTGCACGACATCTACCGCGACATCATTGCCTTCCGAACGGCAGCGGGACACGGCCAGATGGACGAGATGGTCGCCTATCTGACCGGCCGCCTGGCCGAAGCCGGATTTGCCGACGAAGACCTTTTGGTGACCGATTACGATAGCAACGGCGACCCGACCCAGGGCCTGATCGTGCGCTATCGCGGGGATGGCTCGTCGGGCGCGAAGCCCATCGTCATCCTGGCGCATATGGACGTGGTGGACGCCCTGCCCGAAGATTGGGAACGCGATCCCTTCACGCTGATCGAGGAAGATGGGTATTTCTTCGGGCGCGGGACTCAGGATAACAAATATGGCGTCGCCAATCTCACCGGAACCTTCATCCGGCTGAAGGAAGAAGGCTGGACGCCCAAGCGCGACCTCTACCTGGTTTTCTCGGGCGACGAGGAGACCGGGATGATCTCCACCCGCGCGCAGGCACGGTGGGTCGCCGACAATGTCGATCCGGCCTATGTCCTCAATTCCGACGCGGGCGGGATCGGTCTGGCCGACGATTATTCCCCGCTCGCCCAGCAGGTCCAGCTCGCGGAGAAAACCTATGTCACCTTCGACATCACCGCGACCAATCCGGGCGGCCATTCATCCCGCCCGCGCAGCGACAATGCGATTTACGATCTGGCCGCCGCGCTGACCCGGATTTCGCAGCATCGGTTCCCGGTGCGCGAGAGCGAGCTGACGCGCACCTATTTCGCTGCAATGGGCCGGAGCATTCCCGGAAAACTCGGCGCCGCCATGCGCGCTTTCGCGGCCGATCCGAGCGATGCCGACGCCATCGGCACGATCAGCGCCAATCCCGGCTTCGTCGGCACGCTGCGCACGACCTGCGTCGCGACCATGCTGAAGGCGGGCCATGCCGAGAACGCATTGCCGCAATCGGCTAGCGCTGCGGTCAATTGCCGGGTTTTCCCCGGCGAAGGCGTGGCCTCGGTCAAGGCCGCGCTGGAGAATGCGATCGATAATGAGGCGATCACCGTCACCCAGCGCGAGGACGCTACCGAGAGCCCGATGAGCACGCTTCCCGACGAGGTCGGAGCAGCACTGGCCAAATCGCTGACAGCGCGCTTCGCCAAGCCGATCCCGATGATCCCCACGATGTCTTCGGGCGGCACGGACGGCATGCATTATCGCGCACTCGGCTACGAGACGGTGGCCATCGGGGCCGGGGCCAGCCGCCCGCAGGACATCTACGCACACGGGCTGAACGAAAGGATGCGGGTCGACGCCTTCTATGACGGGCTCGACCACTGGAGCATCGTTCTGAAAGACCTGGCCGGGCGCTAGAATATCTCGTTCTCGGCGGCGCGGAGGGTGAACTCGCCCAGGGTAAGCTTGCGTTTTCTCGCGAACAGCCCGCCCCGCGCGATGGCGAAAGGGACCTGGACATCGCTAGCATAGTTGGTCGCCCGCAGCCGAACTTCCATCATATCCCGGGTTGCATGATGCAGGACGATGGCGGCGGCCCGGATCGTGCCCTCCCGCGCGCGCGGTTTCAGCAATTCGGCGAACCGGTCGAGCACCGTCTGCGCGCCATCGATGGCACCGGTTTCGAGCACGGCGACATTCTGTATCGCGCCGTTTGCACGCAATTCGAACAAGAGCGGGAAGAAGGTGCCATCTTTCTCGATCCGGGCAATGCCGGCCTCGAGAGCGGCCGTGAACAGGGCGTCGAGCTGCGCCTGGTCGAGGCCAGGCGGCACGATCAGATATCCTCGCAGATCCGGCCATAGAGCTGCGGGCGGCGGTCGCGAAAGAAACCCATGCCGGCACGATGCTTCGCCGCCCGGTCAAGATCGATCGTCGCGATCAGCGCACCGCTTTGAGAGGCACCGAATTCCTCGACCAGATCGCCCCACTCGTCGCAAATGAAGCTGTGGCCGTAAAAGCTCTGCTGGCGCTCGGCCGGACCTTCGTGGCCGATGCGGTTGGCGGCGCATACCGGCATGCAATTGGACACCGCATGGCCGATCATCGCGCGGCGCCACATCCGGCTGGTGTCGAGATCGGCATCATAGGGTTCGGAGCCTATGGCCGTGGGATAGAGCAGCACTTCGGCGCCCTTCAGCGCCATGACCCGCGCGCATTCGGGGTACCATTGATCCCAGCATATCCCGACACCGATGCGCGCGCCGAAAACGTCCCACACCTTGAACCCGTCATTGCCGGGGCGGAAATAGTATTTTTCCTCGTAGCCCGGCCCGTCGGGGATATGGCTCTTGCGATAAGTGCCCATGATCGCTCCATCGGGGCCGATCATCGCCAGCGTGTTGTAATAGTGATGGCCATCGCGCTCGAAGAAGCTGGTGGGGATGGCAATGCCCAGTTTCGCGGCGAGGCCCTGCATCGCGCGCACGCTCGGGCTTTCGGCGGTCGGGCGAGCCAGAGCGAAGAGTTCCTCTTCCTCCTCGCGGCAGAAATATTCGCCAGCGAACAGTTCGGGCGGCAGGACCACCTGCGCGCCCTTGTCTGCCGCCTCCTCGACCAACGCGGATACGGCAGCAATGTTCTCTGCCTCCCCTTCGCGAGCGAGGGCAAGCTGCAGGACGGCGACAGTCAGTTCTCTCATCGGATCAGCGTTATTTCTCGCGCAGGGCGAAGTCCACCTGGATATAGACGTTCGAGCGCGTCATGCCGACCATCATCCCGCCACCGCTTTCCGGGCGGGGGGCCATCGAAACCGGCGGCGGCGGGGCGGGGGCCGTCCGCTGGACGACAGCTTCGTTCATGGCCTCGGCGCCGCGTAGCCAGGTCTGGCCCTGAGTACCGCCCGCGTCGCGAATATAGAGCACCCGGCCGACCTCCATTCCGGCTGCTTCGGCATAGGCCTCGGCTCGCTTGCGCGCCGCCTTATAGGCATCGGCATAGGCGAGATTGGCGGTCGCTTCGGGATCTGTCATCGAGAGGTTCGGACCGGAGACGATGTTCGCCCCAGCTTCGGTAACCGCCGCCACGGCATCGCCCGCCCTGTCCGGATCGCGCATCGTCACCTCGACCACATTGCTCGCCTGGAACTGACCCTTGCGATCGCCCCAGTCGATCCGGCGGACATTCACTGCGCGGGTCTGGATGTCTTTCTCTTCCACACCGATCTCGCGCAAAGCCGTCACGATCTCGGCGATCTTATCCTTGTTCTGCTCGCTCGCGGTCTTGGCGCTGCGCGACCAGGTTTCGATACCGGCCTGGAACTGCGCCCGATCGGGCCTGCTTTCGGCCTGCCCGCCGGCACTGACCGACAGCAGCGTTTCGCCATGATCGACGCCCCGCGCCTCATCGACGCGATCGGTACAGGCGGCCAGAACAAGCGGACTTGCGAGTGGGAGAATCCAATTGCGAAACATAAAACACGGCCCTCGATGTAATGGTGTTACATCGAGGGCCTGCCTTTGTTCATCTGAACCGCGGCTGACGGATCAGCGTTTGCGGAAAAGCAATGTCATCCGGTCGCTTTCCCCGATCTCGCGCAATTCCTCGCGCTTGGTACCGAGCGTGGGGGGCAGTTCCCACACACCCTTCGGATGGTTTGCCGAGTCGCGGTAATTGGCATTGATCGCGCTGCTGTCGACCAGCTCGAAACCGTGGACGCGCATCAGCCCCACCACGTCGCTTTCGCGCAGATAACCATTCGCGCCCAAAGTATAGTCGGCGGGCGCGTTTTCCTTGGCCCGGTGCTGAACGATACCGACCATGCCGTCGGGCTTGAGCAAGCCCCGGATACGGGTAAGTTCGGTATACATCGTCCCCGAACGCAACAGATTGTGCATTTCGCGGAAAATCAGCACGCGGTCGACCTGGCCGTTCAGTTCGTCGGGCAGGTCCTGCGATCCATAGATCGCCATCGGCGCACCGGTCAGCGACCAGCCGGGTGCCGCCTCGCGGAAACGGCCCGGCAGTTGAGAAACGTAGGT
>CAMYIQ010000166.1 GCA_947258465.1 uncultured Erythrobacter sp. | reverse complement strand
TCGGACGATAACCGCTCGGTCACGCGCTTCATGGTGTCTTCGGAGATGGTGCCTGCGGCGACATCGGGCAGATCGAGCGCGTCGGCGCCATCTTCGATCTGGCCCAGATCCTGGCAAGCCGTGAGCAGCAGTGCCGAACAGGCGGCAAATGCAAGGCGTTTCATTGGGGTATCCTCTCTGGCGTCCTATTCTTCTGCGGGCGCTTCTAGTCGGCGGCACGGGGCAAGGGCAAGCTTGCACGCGCGCTCGTGCAGCGGCAGGGATGTGATCGATGTCAACCGACTGGACCTCCGCGCTTGCTCGCGCCCGCGAAAACGCCCCCTTTCTCGCGCGTGCGCTGGATCGACGGCCCGATCTGGCGGAGTTGCTGGCCGCAGGCGAGGGCGAGCAAGCCTTGCTCGCCGCCAAACAGGTAGAGGCAGCCGATATCCCGACGGCCCTGCGCCGCGAAAGGCTCGGCCTAGCGCTTGTGCTGGCGGTGGGCGATCTGGCGGGCGCTTTTGATCTGTACAAGGTTATGCGCGAACTATCGTTCTTTGCCGACCGTGCGCTGCATGATGCCATCGGGGCGGCTATTCTTCGGCGCGTACCGGATGCAGAGCCTGCCGGCATGATCGGCCTGGCCCTGGGCAAGCATGGCGCGGGCGAATTGAACTATTCTTCCGACATCGATCCGATCCTGCTTTACGAGCCGGAAACGCTTGCACGGCGCGAACGCGACGAACCGGGCGAGGCGGCGCAGCGCTATGCGCGGGAAATCGTGCGGTTATTGTCGGAAGTGACGGCCGAAGGGTATGTCTTTCGCGTTGATCTGCGGCTACGGCCCGCTTCGGAAGTCTCGCCGCTGGCGATCCCGCTCGATGCGGCGATCACGCATTACGAAAGTTCGGCGCTGGCATGGGAACGCGCGGCGTTCATTCGCGCGCGCGCCTGCGCGGGAGACATAGCGTCGGGCGAGGCCTTTCTCGACCATATTCGCCCTTTCGTCTGGCGGCGCAGCCTGGATTTCGGCGCCATCGACGAGGTCCGGCGGCTGACTCACCGTATCCGCGACGAGCAAAGTGGCCCGCCCGTGCCCGAGCCCGGTTACAACCTCAAGCTGGGCCGTGGCGGCATTCGCGAAATCGAATTCTTCGCCCAGACACATCAGTTGATCCATGGCGGGCGCGACCCGGCGTTGCGGGTTCGGGCTACGCGCAAGACACTCGATGCCCTGGCGGCAACGGGACGCATCTCGAACGAGGATGCCCGGGCGCTTGGCGAAAGCTACGATGGTCTGCGCACGATCGAGCACCGGTTGCAGATGATCGGCGACCAGCAAACTCATTCGCTGCCTTCGGGCGAAGCGCTGGACACTGTCGCTCGGCTTCACGGGCTTGCCAATGGTGCGGCCCTGGTCGAGCATGTGCGAGACCTTGCCCGCCCGGTCGCCGAACGCTTCGATGCGCTGCTCGATGAAGACAGGATATCCGTTCCCAAGAGCGCGCCGCATGTCATGTCCGAAGAGGAACGGGCCCCGCAGGTGCCCGCAGATATCGCCGAGCGGGTGGCGGGCTGGACGGATGGAAAATACCAGGCACTGCGCAGCAGCGCAGCGCTTGGGGCTTTCGAGGCGATCAGGCCCGATCTGCTCTCCTCGATCGCTACCTCCCCCGATCCCGATGCCGCCCTGGTGCGCTGGGAAAGCCTGATCTCTCGCCTGCCCAGCGCAATCAACCTCTTCCGCCTGCTCGAGGCGCGGCCTGGCCTGTTCGCCCTGATCGCCGATTGTCTGACACTCGCCCCGCCGCTCGCCGAGGAACTGTCGCGGCGGGCCGATTTGCTCGATGCGCTGATCGATCGCACCGCGCTCGACCTGCCGGGAAGTGTCGAGGAGCTGGCGGCGCGCATGGGCCGACGCGAGCGCGGCGACGATTACGAGATGCGGCTCGACCGGCTGCGGGTGGTAACCGGCGAAATGCGGTTCGCGCTTGGCGTCCAGCTCATCGAGGCGGCTCACGATCCGTTGGCGATCGCAGCGGGCCTTTCGCGCACTGCGGAGGCCGCGCTGCGGGTCGCGCTCAATGCGGCCGAGGACGAATTCGCATCCAAGCACGGACGGATCGCGGGCAGCGAACTGGTGATCCTGGGCCTCGGGCGGCTGGGCGGCGGCGTGCTCACCCATGCCTCCGACCTCGACATCATCTATCTCTTCACCGGCACGCATGAGCGGGAATCCGACGGGCCACGCCCCTTGGGTGCCACGCTCTATTTCAATCGGCTCGCTCAGCGGGTCACGGCCGCGCTGAGCGTGCCGACCGCTCAGGGGGCGCTATACGAGGTCGACACCCGATTGCGACCGCAGGGCAATCAGGGACCACTGGCCGTCAGCGTCGAAAGTTTCGCCCGCTACCAGCGCGAAGATGCCTGGACCTGGGAGCATATGGCGCTCACCCGGGCCCGTGTGCTTGTCGCCAGCGAGACGGCGCGCGAGGATATCGATCAGGTGGTGGCGTCGATCCTTTCGCGTGAACGCGATCCGGAAAGGCTCCGCGCCGATTTGATAAAGATGCGCCGCGAAATGGCCGATCACAAACCGGCCAAGGGGCCGCTCGACGCCAAATTGCTGCGCGGCGGATTGGTCGATATCGAATTTCTCGTGCACTTCCTTCAACTGCGCGATCGCGAGGCGGTGACCCCCGACTTAGGTCAGGCGATTGCCACCCTCGTCCAGGCAGGCCGCTTCTCCGGTTCGATCGCCGGGGCGCACGACTTGATGACGCGGCTGCTGGTCGGTACCCGGCTGCTGGCCCCCGATCTCGATCGCCCCAATCCCGCGGCTGCCGCGCTGCTGGCGCGGCAAAGCGGGTGCGAGGATTATGCGTGCCTGATCGAACGGCTGGGTGCCGCCCGCGCTGACGTTGCGGCGGCCTGGCAGGATATCTACGGCGAAACACTGGAGTTGGACGAATGACCAAGAGCTATGGCGAAGGCGATGCCTTCCCCGATTTTTCGATGGAAACCCCCGATGGCGGCACG
>CAMYIQ010000165.1 GCA_947258465.1 uncultured Erythrobacter sp. | reverse complement strand
CTCCGCTCGGCACAGCGCTGACCGAAAACCAGATCGACCTGCCGCCACAGCAGCTCGATCTGGTTTTCGGTCAGCGCTGTGCCGAGCGGAGCAACCGCCTCGCGGATACCCGCATTGGCCAGCGCGATCGCATCCATATAGCCTTCGACGACGATCATCCGCCCGCTTTGCCGCGCTGCGGGCGCGGCGCGGTGGAGATTGTAGAGCGTGCGCCCCTTGTCGAAGAGCGGTGTGTCGGGGCTGTTGAGATATTTGGGCGCCTTGGGATTGGCTTCGCTGTCGAGAATGCGCCCACCAAAGGCGATCACGCGCCCGCGCGTGTCGTGGATCGGCAGCATCAGGCGGCCACGGAACCGGTCGTAGGACTCCTTCCCTTCCACAGCGATGCGCATGCCCGCTTCGATCAGCATGGGCTCTTCGAACTTGCTCAGCGCGCGCTTCAGCGCCTGCCGGTCTTCGGGCGCATAACCGAAGCCGAATTCGCGGATGGTCGCATCGGAAAATCCGCGCCGCCCGAGATAGCTGCGTGCCTGAACGCCGTCGGCCCCCCGCAAATTGCTCTCGAACCACTCCTGCGCGGCGGCGGTCACATCGTGCAGGCTGGCGCGTTTTTCCGCTCGCTTGGCGGCTTGAGGGTCGGGGGCGGGGACTTCCATCCCGGCTTCGGCGGCCAACTCCTTCACCGCATCCATAAAGGGCATGCCGCGCTGGTCGGTCAGCCAGCGGATCGCATCGCCATGGGCCTCGCAGCAGAAGCAGTGGTAGAAGCCCTTCTCGTCATTGACGTAGAAGCTGGGTGTCTTCTCGTTATGGAACGGGCAGCAGGCCTTGAATTCGCGCCCCGCCTTGGTCAGCCGCAGGGTGCGACCGATCACGGCGGAAAGCGTGGTCCGCATGCGCAATTCGTCGAGCCATTGGGGACTTAACACGGCTCACCCGTCTCCGTTCGTGTCGAGCGCAGTCGAGACACGCTCGCGCGGTGGTTTGGAGAAGTGGGACAATCGATCCCAATCCCCTGACGCCAGCGCTTCCTTCTTCGCGCGAGACCATTTCTTCACGCGCAATTCGCTTTCCAAAGCTTCCTCACGCGTTGGGAATTCGTCGGCCCAAATCAATGTCACGGGTCGACGGTGAGTCGTGAATTTGCAGTATTCGCCATGGTGATGTTCCGCGATGCGGCGCTCGAGATCGTCGGTATGGCCGGTGTAGTATTTCCCGTCAGCGCATTTCAGAATGTAGCACCAGAAGGGCATCGCGGTTTTCCAGGCCAACGTGTCTCGACTGCGCTCGACACGAACGGATGTTTGGGCATCCAACCAGTGTGCCGTTCGCCTCGAGCGAAGTCGAGAGGCAGGGGGAAATTAGTTTCGCGAACCCTCCACAGGCTTATCCTCAGGCGGGAAGGGGCCGGTCGCGGCGACCTGGTTGCCGTCGACTTCGAACAGATAGGCTTCATCCGGTCCTTGCGGGGGCAGGGTCGATTGCCACCAGAATGTCACCGTGCCGCCCGGCTTCCATCCCGATCCGCGAACCACACGCCAGATCAGGCTGCCATTGTCGTTGCTGATCGAGATTGCATCGGGATCGCCCAGCACCGCCTCGGCATCGGCGGTCGAATAGCCGATCGATTGGTTGAAGCCCGCAGCCTTGCGTATCGTGCGGAACAAGGTGGGCGGGGCTTCGACGGTTTCGGGGCCGTTTTCGGCTTCCTCGCCATAGTTTTGCTCTGCCAGCGTTACCGCATGAACGTAAGTGTAGACTGTATCTTCGGGCATCTCGCCAAGCCTGCACTCTTCCACACCGGCGGGGCAAGCGACGTAGCTTACCAGCGTACCGATCTGGCGGTTGCGCGCGCTGAGGACAGTTTCGACCTCCGATCCTTGTGGCCCGGCGATCTTCGCACCGAGCGTCGATAGATCGAGATCTGCGCCGACGAGTGTGCGCGGCGCAGTGATCGTGGCGGTCGGGGTGGGCGCAGGATCCGGCTCGGGAGAGCCGCACGAGGCGAGGGCAAACATAATCCCGGGTAGGGCAAAGGAGGCGAGGCGCATCATCAGGTCAGCCTTCGGCACTGGAACGCGTGTCGCGATCGCAGGCGTTCACCGCATCGGGAGCTTTGCCGGGGTACGGCCCATTTCCCATGGCCATCGTATAGTTGGCCTCGATCGCATAAGCCTCCACGGGACCGGCAGGCGGCACCGTCGATTGCCACCAGAAGGTCAGCGGTTCGGCCTGTTCCCACTGGTCGCCGCCATCGCCGGCGCTGACGGTCCACACCAGCGCGCCATCGTTGCAGGTGACCACGACCTCGGCCTTGGCCCCGATCGCAGCCATGGCCTCGTTCTTCGAATAACCGACCGCGCCGGTGAATCCGGTGGCGGGGCGCGTCATGCGGAAGGCGGTCGCGCGCTCGACATCCGACGAATCGGCGCCTTCCCCGCTGCCGCTGTCGGGCTCGTTGTCTTCGCCGGGATATACGACGTGGACATAGGTATAAACCGTGCCCTCGGGCGCGGTCGCCGGGTCGCATTCGCTCATGTCCGCCGGGCAGGCGACATAGCTGCGCATATCGGCGAAATTGCCTTCCGGATTGGATAGGGCGGTTTCGACTTCGGTGCCCTGGGGGCCAACGATCTTCGCACCCAGGGTAAGATCGAGAAAATCGACCGCCTCGATATTGCGCGCCAGCGCTTCGGCCGCGCCATCGCTTTCGGCGGTTTCGAGATCGGTCGGCGGATCGTCCGCATCGGGACCGCAGGATGCAAGCATCAGTGCGAGGGGGAGGGCGACCGAAATCCTGTTCATGAAAGCGCTTCCTTTACCAGTCCGCTGGCTCTGCTCATGTCCAGAGTAGCGCCGTGACGGCTCTTAAGTTCCCCCATCACGCGGCCCATGTCTTTCATGCCCTGGGCATCGAGGTCGGTCTTGATCGCAGCGATCGCGGCGCGGGTCTCCTCCTCGCTCATCTGCTTGGGCAGGAATTCTTCGATCACGGCCAGTTCGGCCTTTTCCTTGTCGGCCAGTTCCTGCCTGCCGCCGTCCTCGTACATCTCGATCGATTCGCGGCGCTGCTTCGCCATCTTGAGCAGCACGTCGGTGACCATTGCGTCGTCCTCGGGCTTGGTCTCCGCCGTGCGCAGTTCGATGTCGCGGTCCTTGATCTTGGCGCCGATCAGGCGCAGCGCGGCGGTGCGTTCCTTGTCCTTGGCCTTCATGGCGGTGACGGTTTCGGCCTGGATTTTTTCGCGCAGCATTGGGATTCCCGGGTGGTTGGTGTCTGATTTCACCGGCTCATTTAGACCAGTGTGCCGATAAGCCAAGGGTTCCGCTTGACGGGACTCGTGCAGGTCCCTAGCGGCTGGGTCTTAGCACACATCGCTGGAAACCTTTTTATCCCGGAGCGCCCATGGCCCTGTCCGCATCTTCGCACGTGCAACCTAAAGATGCCACGGGAGTCCTCGTTCTGGGCGACGGTACGGTCATCTGGGGCAAGGGCTTCGGCGCCACCGGCAGCGCGGTGGGCGAGGTCTGCTTCAACACCGCGATGACAGGCTATCAGGAGGTGATGACCGATCCCTCCTATGACAGCCAGATCGTCACCTTCACCTTCCCGCATATCGGCAATGTCGGCGCGAACGAGGAAGACCACGAAAGCCGCGGGCTCGGCGCGGTCGGATGCGTCACGCGGCAGGAAGTGACCCCGCAGTCGAACTTCCGCGCGCAGAACGAATTAGTCGAATGGATGAAGGATCACGGCAAGATCGGCCTGTCGGGCGTCGATACCCGCGCGCTGACCCGCCGCATCCGCCTGTCGGGCGCGCCCAATGCGGTGATCGCGCACAGCCCGCGCGGCGAATTCGACCTCAAGGCGCTGAAACAGCAGGCGGCGGAATGGAGCGGGCTGGAAGGGCTCGACCTCGTCCCCGCCGTGACGCGCGAGGGGCAGGAAGACTGGACCGGCGGCCACTGGCAGCTCGGCTTCGGCTATACCAACGGCAGTGCGGAGAAGCCGCATGTCGTCGCGATCGATTACGGTGCGAAGGACAATATCTTCCGCAACCTTGTGCAGGCGGGCGCGAAAGTGACGGTGGTGCCCGCGCGCACCTCGTTCGAAGAGATCAGGGCCCTGAGCCCCGACGGCGTCTTCCTCTCGAACGGTCCGGGCGATCCGGCGGCGACAGGCGAATACGCTGTTCCGGTGATCAAGGCACTGCTCGACGCCGATACACCGCTGTTCGGCATCTGTTTGGGACACCAGATGCTTGGCCTCGCTGCAGGCGCGAAGACCGCCAAGATGTTCCAGGGCCACCGCGGCGCCAACCACCCCGTCCAGCGTGTGGGCGAGGCCTGGGGCGTCAGCGAGGGCCTCGTCGAAATCACCAGCATGAACCACGGCTTCGCGGTCGATGGTGAGACTTTGCCGCCCGAGGTGGAGCAGACCCACGTCTCGCTGTTCGACGGCACGAATTGCGGGATCAGCATCAAGGGCAAGAAGGCCTTCGGCGTGCAATACCACCCCGAGGCCAGCCCCGGCCCGCAGGACAGCTTCTACCTGTTCGAGAAATTTGTGGGGATGTTGGGGTGAAGCGCACCAGGGCAGCCCTTCTGGCCGTTCTTGCTCTGATTTTGGGTGCGTACCTCGGATGGTACTTTGGTCAGCATTCTTCGCCAAGCCTGAAGGGCAAATTGGTAATCACGGGAGAAACACGAGACTTCTCGCCTTCTTTAAATAGCCCTCAAAAGGTTCCGTCACCAACGAGCGCGGTAACGCGATGTAATGTCGCGGAATTCGATATCGTCACGGCCTCTGAGAGTATCGAGCGGGCTGAGTTCAGAGTAGAGGATTTGTCTGGCGATCAGTTGAAGTGCCTCTTGCGAGAAAGTCAGATCGAAGTGGACGGCACCCGTCCATGGCATCCGATGGCTCTCCCTAACTACGATAAGCCAACGTACCGGCCGCTTTCTCTTGAATTCGAATCTGGAAAAGATTGATGCCCAAACGCACTGACATCTCCTCGATTCTCATCATCTCCCTTCCCCTTGGGGAAGGGTTGGGGATGGGGGTTCAGCG
>CAMYIQ010000164.1 GCA_947258465.1 uncultured Erythrobacter sp. | reverse complement strand
GCTGGGCACGCGATGCCCAGCTTCCGCCCGAACAGGCCTGGCGGACATGGCTGATCTGCGCCGGGCGCGGCTTCGGTAAGACCAGGGCGGGCGCCGAATGGGTGCGCGACGTCGCCCGTCACGATCCCGATGCCCGCATCGCGCTGGTCGGCGCAAGCCTGACCGAAGTCCGCAACGTCATGGTCGAAGGCGATAGCGGCGTGCTGGCCGCCGCCCCCGGTGCGCTGGCCCCCTTATTCGAGCCGAGCCTGCGCAAGCTGACATGGGAAAACGGGGCGAGTGCCTGGCTCTACTCGGCGAACGAGCCCGAAGTGCTGCGCGGCCCCCAGCACAGCCATGCCTGGTGCGACGAGATTGCCAAATGGGACAGCGCGGGCGACCGCGCACTGGCCGCGTGGAACAATCTGCAACTGACCATGCGGCTGGGCGAGCGCCCCCGCGTCCTCGCCACCACCACGCCGCGCACCAATGCGCTGATGCGCCACATCATGGCGCGGGTGCCCACGGGCGAAGTGGTGGTGGCGAGAGGCAAGACGACCGACAACAAGCATGTGCTGCCCGGCGACTACCTCGTCTCGATGATCGAACAATTCGAAGGCAGCAGTTTCGGGCGGCAGGAACTGGCCGGCGAAATGGTCGATGCCGTGGAAGGCGCGCTGTGGAGCCGCGCGCTATTGGAAAATTGCCGAGCAGGAAGCGAATTGCCCAGGCCGCTCCGCATAGTGGTGGCGGTCGATCCGCCGGTATCGGCCAGGGGCGATGCCTGCGGGATCGTCGTCGCCATGCTGGGGGCGGACGGCGTGTCCTATGTGCGCGCCGATTGCTCGGTCGAGAAAGCGACTCCCGAACGGTGGGCGCGCGCA
Organism: uncultured Erythrobacter sp.; assembly: GCA_947258465.1. Classification (GTDB taxonomy): domain Bacteria; phylum Pseudomonadota; class Alphaproteobacteria; order Sphingomonadales; family Sphingomonadaceae; genus Qipengyuania. Next base: position 4,429 of record CAMYIQ010000164.1, on the reverse strand, counting down.
GTGTCGGATGCGGCCGCGGCATGGCAGGCCGACCGCGTGGTGGCCGAGGCCAATCAGGGCGGCCAGATGGTCGCCAGTGTGCTGCGCGCCGCCGATATCTCGGTGCCGCTGAAACTGGTCCATGCCAGCCGCGGCAAGGTGGCGCGGGCCGAACCGGTCGCGGCGCTCTATGAAAGCGGGCGGGTGCGCCATGCCGGGATGTTCGCGGCGCTGGAAGACCAGCTCTGCGGGTTGATGGCGGGCGGCGGCTATGAAGGACCGGGCCGGTCGCCGGACCGCGCCGACGCGCTGGTCTGGGCGCTGAGCGAGCTGATGCTGGGCAAGAGCGCGAAGCCGAGGGTGCGGCAGATTTGAGGGAGAAGCACCGACCCCGGATCAAGTCCGGGGCGACGAGACAATATGCCCTATCCTTCGAAGTCGTCGGCCCGGACTTGATCCGGGCCAGGGCTTTCCCCTTTCAAAGGATCACATCGTAAAGATCGTCCCAATCCGGGTTGGCCTTTTCAATCAGGGCGAATTTCCATTCGCGGCGCCAGCGTTTCAGACGTTTTTCATGCGCAATGCAGTCGTCGATCGCATTGCCGCGTTCGGCCCAGACCAATCGCGTTAGACCGCGACGCGCGCAATAATCGGAGCCGATGCCTTCGCGGTGCTGAGCGACCCTCGCGGCCAGCGAACTCGTCACGCCGACATAGAGCGCGCCGCGATAGCGGTTGGCCATGATGTAGACCCAGCCGCCGAGTGGTTCGTCTTGCATAAGGTATTGAAGAAGAAAGCACTGGCCCGGGTCAAGCCCGGGCCGACGAATAATAGAACAAGTCCTGAAACACGTCGCCCCGGACCCCGATCCGGGGCTGGTGCTTCCTTGAAGACTTCCAAACCGGAGACCCCCATGTCCTTCCTCACCAGTCTCGCTTCCGCCTTCAAGGGCGGGGGCGATGCCCGCGTGCCTGTGTCGCGCGGGTTCATCAGTCCCTGGGCGACCGCCTTCGATGGCGGGCCGCTGCAGCGCAGCCCCTTCGACTATACTCGCGAAGTGGCCGAGGCCTATCTCGCCAACCCGGTGGCGCAGCGCAGCGTGCGGATCGTGGCCGAGGGGGTCGGCGGTGCGCCCTTATCCTGCGCGGATGAGCAATTCGAAAAGCTGCTCGCTTGTTCCTGCGGGTCGCAGCCATTGCTCGAAGTGCTCGCCGCGCAACTGAGCCTGCATGGCAATGCCTATGTCCAGATCGTCAAGGACGGGGCCGGCGTGCCGGTGGAGCTGTATCCGCTGCGGCCCGAGCGGGTGCAGGTGGTGGCGGGCGAGGATGGCTGGCCCACCGCCTATCGCTACATTCTGGCCGATCGCACGCTCACGATCCCGCTGGAAGACGAGGACGGGTGGCCGAATATCGTCCACCTCAAGGGCTTCCACCCGACCGACGACCATTACGGCGCGGGCAGTCTCGCGGCCGCCGCGCCTGCCGTGGCGATCCACAATGCGGCCTCCGAATGGAACCGCGCACTGCTCGCCAATGCAGCGCGGCCCAGCGGCGCGCTGGTCTATGATGGGGGCGATGCGGGAGGGTTGACCACCGACCAGTTCGAGCGGCTGAAGGCCGAATTGCAGACGGCCTTCCAGGGCCATGCCAATGCGGGCCGTCCGATGCTGCTCGAAGGCGGGCTCGACTGGCAGGCGATGAGCCTCAGCCCCGCCGATATGGATTTTGCGACGCTGAAGGCCGCCGCCGCGCGCGACATCGCGCTTGCCTTCGGCGTGCCGCCGATGCTGCTCGGCCTGCCGGGCGACAACACCTATGCCAATTACCGCGAGGCCAATCGCGCGCTGTGGCGGCTCACCCTGCTGCCGCTGGCGGGCAAGATCCTCGGCGGCCTCCACGAGGGGCTGTCCGACTGGTTCGCCGATCCGCCCTCCGTCGATCTCGACCGCGTGCCCGCCCTCGCCGAAGACCGCGAGAAGCTGTGGGCGCAGGTGAGCGGCGCCGATTTCCTGAGCGGCGCGGAGAAGCGCGAAATGCTCGGCCTAGCCCGATTGGAGACTCCGTAATGACCCGAGAAGACATGCTCGCGCGGCTGATCGCGCAGGCCAACCGCGCCGATACGTCCGGAGGCGTCGAGCTGATCACGCTGCGCGCCATTGTCGAGGAAGCGAGCGAGCTGGGCGCGGACCGGGTGCTCGACCGGCTCGGTCTCGCCGATCCTTCGGCGCAGGACGATATCGACGAGTTGCGCGAGCTGCTCTCCGCCTGGCGCGATGCCAAGGCCTCTGCGTGGAAAGCGGCGATCGAGTGGCTGGTGCGCGGCGTTCTTGCGCTGCTGCTGGTCGGCATCGCGGTGCGGATGGGTGTCGGGGATCTGGTCTCGTGACCCGCGAACACGGATCCCCCACCCCCTGGGGAGGGGCCAGGGCTGGGGGTCGGACCTCGCCCGCAAGCGCCGCACACCCACCCCCGGCCCTTCCCTCGAGGGAGGGGAGCCCGCTCCGCATAGCCGGCTATGCCGCGCTGTTCGACCGGCGGGATGGCGCGCGCGACACGATCCGCCCCGGCGCCTTCGCCCGCACGCTGGCGGAACGCAGCGGCCCCTATCCGCTCTATTGGCAGCACCGGCCCGACCGGCGCATCGGCTGGGTCGAGACCGTTGGCGAGGATGCGCGCGGCCTCAGGATCATTGCCAGCATCGACAACGCGCAGGGCCGCGCCGCCCAATTGCTGCGGACAAGGGCGGTGAACGGCCTTAGCTTCGGCTACCGCGCAAGGGCCTATCGCCGCACACCCGAAGGCCGCGAACTCGCCGATATCGAGCTGTTCGAGGTCAGCGTGGTGACCCACCCGCTGCAGGATGGGGCGCGGATTCATTATTTGTCTTAGCCTCAAGCGCCGGCGGGCCCGTCCGGGCCCTTAGGCTTTCCTCGCTCAAACGCCCTCCGGGCGCGTCGCTGTGGGCGGCCAGTCGGCCTTGCCTCGCCCGCGGCTCGGAAGCTCCCGCCACCATAGAATCTCGCGCTGGACCCGGGCCGGAGGAGGCCAGGCAAGGCCACGCGGCCGCACCGCAGCGGGTGCGGCTTGCCGCACGTCTAGCGAGGACGAACCGACGGAGGTCGGTTCGAAAATCAAAAATCCAGCCCCGAAGAAAAAGGATTACCTATGGATACCACCCCCGCACCCACCGATACCGCCGAAGCCAGCTTCGATATCGTCGCTCGGCAGGACAAGACCGAAGCCGATGTCGCCACCCTGCGCAGCGATGTCGACGAAGTGAAGGCGCGCGTCGACAGGATCGGCCGCGCCGCCGCCCGGCCCGCCATCGGCACCACCGACGAATCCGCGCCCGAAGTGAAGGGCTTCGTCGACGGCTATCTGCGCCGTGGCTCGACGCAGGAGATCAAGTCGATCACCGGCACCGTGCCCGCCGATGGCGGCTATGCCGTGCCGCGGCAGATCGACGCGATGATCGCCCGCGAGCTGACCGAGATCAGCCCGATCCGCGCGATCGCCCAGGTCGTGCAGACCGGCAGCGCGGGCTATCGCAAGCTCGTCACCACCGGCGGCACCGCGTCGGGATGGGTCAGCGAAACCGCCGCGCGGCCTGAAACCGATACGCCGAACTTCGCCGAGATCGCCCCGCCGACGGGTGAACTCTACGCCAACCCCGCAGCGAGCCAGGCGATGCTCGACGATGCCGGGTTCGACCTCGAAAACTGGCTGGCGAGCGAGATCGCAATGGAATTCGCCCGCGCCGAAGGGGCCGCCTTCGTGACTGGCAGCGGGATCGACCAGCCCGAGGGCTTCCTCAATGCACCGGCCACGACGGCAGAGGACGCCGCGCGCCCCTTCGGCACATTGCAATATATCGGTTCGGGCGATGCGGGCGGGTTCGATGCCAATCCGGACGCGAAGCTGATCGACCTCGTCCACACGCTGAAGGCCGGGCACCGCCAGGGGGCAAGCTTCGTGATGAATTCAGCCACGCTCGCCGAAGTGCGCAAGCTCAAGAGTGCCGACGGCGCGTTCCTGTGGCAGCCGGGCCTGGTCGAGGGGCAGCCCGACCGGCTGCTCGGCTATCCGGTGGTCGAAGCCGAGGACATGCCCGATATCGCGGCGGGCACCTATCCGATCGCCTTCGGCAATTTCCGCCACGGCTATCTGATCGCCGAACGCAGCGCGACGCAGGTGCTGCGCGATCCCTTCACCAACAAGCCCTTCGTCCATTTCTACGCCACCAAGCGCGTGGGCGGGCAGGTGCTGGATAGCAATGCGATCAAGCTGCTGAAGATCGAGCTGTAAGAGCTGGCAAACAGGCCCGGTGTCCCCTGCCGGGCCTGTTTGTTTTTTGTTTCGCCTCAAGCGCCGGCGGCCGCGTCCGCGGCCTTAGGCTTTCCTCGCTCATGCGGACTTCGTCCGCGTCGCTGCGGGCGGCCAGTCGGCCT
>CAMYIQ010000163.1 GCA_947258465.1 uncultured Erythrobacter sp. | reverse complement strand
CCATCCTCCCGTGCATTCTGTGGGAGGAAAGCCGATGAAATTGCCGATCACCGTTGCGAGCGCGCTTGCCCTGTCGCTGGCGGCCTGCAGCGAAGCACCCGTGGCCGAAGCCGAAGCGCCCGCCGCGCAGGTCGTTTCCGACGACGTACTCGCCGCTGCGATTGCCAACGAGGCCCGCCCCGAGGCGGCCCGCGCGCTCGACGAAAGCCGCAAGCCCGCCGAAGTTCTTGCATTCCTTGGCCTCGAACAAGGCGACCACGCGGCAGACCTGATTTCGGGCGGCGGCTATTGGGCCGAAATCCTCGCCGAAGCCGTGGGTGAGAACGGCAGCGTGACCGCGCTCGAACCCGAACAGTTTTACGACGAGGAGCGCTGGACCGCGCTATCCGCAGCCCAGCCCGACATCGCGCTCAAGCGCTACCGCTTCGAAGATTTTCGGAGCGAACCCGACTGCTTCGACTTCGCGGTGATGAACCTCGTCTACCACGATCTCTACTGGGAATCGGAAGAATACGACGTGCCCCGCTCCGAGCCTTCCGCCTATCTCGCTGCGCTGTACGGCGCGATGAAGCCCGGCGGGGTCGTCGGCGTGATCGACCATGTCGCAAACCCCGGCGACACGCGCGAAACGGTCGAGGCCTATCACAGGATCGACCCTGCCGTGGTCCGCGCCGATTTCGAACGGGCGGGTTTCGTACTCGAGGCGGAAAGCGACATGCTCGCCAATCCGGACGACGATCACACGGTCAACGTCTTCGATCCGGCCATCCGCGGCAAGACCGACCGGTTCGTGATGAAATTCGTCAAACCCGAGGCCAGCGAATAGGGATTGGAACAGGGTTCGGAACCTTTACCCGAACCCTCTCTCTCGTCATAGGAACACCATGATCACGCGCCTGCTCGCCGCCGCTGCGGTCCTCGCCCTTCCCATGCCTCTGGCCGCTCAGGACAGAGCGGAGATTTCCGCCGAAAGTCCCGCGAAAATCGAGCCGCAGATTCGCACGCGCGACCTCGTCGGGACTTTCGGCGGGCAGCGAGTTTCCTATCGCGCGACTGTCGGCGAGACCGTACTCGCTTCGGACGACGGCAAGCCCGAAGCGGTGATCGTCACCACCAGCTATGTGAAAAGCCCGCGCGACGCTTCGCGGCCGGTATTCTTCATCTACAATGGCGGGCCGGGTTCCGGGTCGGTGTGGCTACAAATGGGCGCCTGGGGGCCCAAGCGTGTGGCCATCCCTTCTGATGCACGCGACGATGGTGCGCCGCCCTATCCGTTGGTCGACAATCCGGAGAGCTTGCTCGACGTTGCCGATCTCGTCTTCATCGACCCGCCAGGCACAGGCTTCAGCTATCTCACGCCCGGCACAGATCCGAAAAAATATTACGGCCTGCGCGAAGATGCGCGCGCCGTGGCCGAAGTGATCCGCCGCTGGATCAACGACAACGGACGCTGGAACAGCCCGAAATATCTCGGCGGCGAAAGCTACGGCACCACGCGCACAGCCATGGTGGTCGACGAACTGGAAGGAAGCACTTTCAACGATGTCGCCCTGAACGGCCTGATCTTGGTTTCCACCATCCTCGATTTCGCCGCGCGCGAGCCGACGCCGGGTAACGAGATGGCTTATATCGTCACGCTGCCCAACATGGCCGCCGCCGCCTGGTTCCACGGCAAGGCCCAAGCTCCCTCGGTCGAAGCGATTGCCGAGGAAGCGCGCCGCTTCGCGATCGGCCCCTTCGCCAGTGCGTTGCTCAAGGGGCAAGACCTGCCCGCCGCCGAACGCGCCGCCGTGCGCGCCGAGCTCTCGCGGCTGACGGGTCTGTCCGAAACCTATCTCGACCAGGCGAACCTGCGCGTCACAAGCCAGCGTTTCTACAAGGAATTGCTGCGCGACCGGGGCCTCACCATTGGCCGTCTCGACGCGCGCTATACCGGCACGGATTACGACAATGCCGGCGAATATCCCGACAACGATCCCAGCTTCTACGGCATCGACGCGGGCTATACCGCGGCGGTCAATGCCTGGCTGCGCGACGGACTGGGTTTCGAAACGACCCGCGAATACCAGTCGATCGGTCGCGAGCCGGGGCAGCACTGGAACTGGAGCTTGTCGAGCGGGCCAGGTCGCAGCGCCTATCTCAACGTTGCCCCGCTGATCGGCAAGGCGATGCGCCAGAATGCCGGCCTGCGGGTGTTCAATGCGCAGGGCTATTACGATTTCGCCACGCCGTTTTTGGGCGCGGAATATTCGCTCAACCGGATCGGCATCCCGCAGGAGCGGGTCGAACTGCATTACTATGGTTCTGGTCATATGATGTATGTTCGCGACGAAGACCGCGCAAAGCTGGCGCGCGATGTCCGTGCCTTCATCCGCGATCGCTGAGGATAGCGCGCCCCACCCGCTTGAACCTGCGCGCGCCTGTGCCATAGCGCGCTGATGCGTCGCGCTCCGGCTCTGCTTCCAATCCTTGTCCTCGCCGCCTGCAAGCCGCCTGCGGCCGATGACTATGTCGAGCGCACAAGCATCGGGGGCGAGGTCCAAGGCCCGTCTGAACCGATCGATTCTCCCGATACCGAAGGCGCGGTTTGGGCGCCTGCCGACAAGGCCCGGCGCCTGCTTTACGGCAAGCCGGGCGAACGCCCGCTATTCGCCATCGAATGTGCCGGACAAGGGACCAGGCCGATGCTCGCCTATACCCGGTTTGCCAAGGCGGACCCGCATGCCAAGGCGGTACTGGCGCTGATCGGGAACAGCCATGTCACGCGCCTGCCGATCGACGCGACGCAGATTGGCGACGTATGGCGCTGGGAAGGTGCGGAGCCGGTGACCGATCCGCGCTGGGACGTGCTCACCGGTACGCGCGAGGTCGAAGCGACGGTGCCGGGCGCGGGCAGTGTGATTCTCAATCCGAGCGCCCTGCCCGGCGAACTGATCGAGGAATGCCGGGCGCTGGCACAGCCCCCTAGCGGCGACGAGCCGAATTCCGTGCCTTCTCCACCAGCAGATCCGGCGTAAGCAGCTGCGGCAATTGCTCGGCTTCGCCGCCGGGCTCGTACCACAGATAGAGCGGCACACCTGCCGCGCCCTGCCGGGTCAGCATGCGGCTGATTTCTTCATCAGGCTGCGTCCAGTCGCCGCGCATGGCAATCACGCCCGCTTCCTCGAAAGCCTTGCGGGTCGCCTCGCGTTCGATCGCCACGCTTTCGTTGACCTTGCAGGTGACGCACCAGTCGGCGGTGAACCAGATGAAGACCGGGCGGCCCGAGATACGCGCTTCGGCCAACGCGGCCTCGCTATAGGCGACTGGGTCCAGCAGGCTTTCGCTTGACGCGGCCTGCGCCTCGGGCCTCGGGAGGAGAGCGGCCCCGATCCCAAGTACCGCGACGAGGCTGGCGAAAACCACCAGCGCACCAGATTGCGCCCGGCGCTGGAACAGGCCGATAAGCGCAAGCCCCGCAAGCGCGAGCACGGCCAGGATAAGCACCGGACCGAGATAGTCCCATCCGCCGATGCGCCAGACGAGCCACGCAAGCGCCAGCGCGGTCAGCCCCATTGGCAGTGCCATCCAGCGACGAAAACTCTCCATCCAGGCGCCCGGCTTGGGCAGGCGCCGACGGATCGCCGGGGCGAAGCCGACCACCAGGAAGGGTAGCGCGAGGCCTACGCCCAGGGCGACGAAGACAAGCAACCCGTGAATCGGCCTGATGACCAGCGCCGCACCCAGCGCGATGGCCATGAACGGGCCGGTACACGGTGTCGCCACGAAAGCCGCAAGAAGGCCCGTCGAGAAAGAACCGCCTCGCGAGGGCGCGCCGCCCGAAATGGCCATGCCGGGTACTTCGAAGACACCGAGAAAATTGCCGGTGATTGCCAGTGCCAGCAGGAACAGGCCGACCACGACCACCGGCTCCTGCAACTGAAAGGCCCACCCGACCTGCTCGCCCGCCGAGCGCAGGAGCAGGATGGTTGCGCCAAGTGCGGCGCAGGCCAGCACGACGCCCGCCGTGTAGGCCAGCGCATCGCGCCGTGCCGCGCGCTCGTCTCCACCGGCCTTGGCCAGCGACAATGCCTTGAGGCTGAGGATGGGGAAGACGCAGGGCATGATGTTGAGCAGCAATCCACCCGCCAGCGCGGCGATAAGCAACTGCCACAGGACCGGGTCCCCCCCGCCCCCACGGATCGGCTTCGCCCCTTCGAGCGGCACGTCGCCGGGCATGGCGGTAAAGCGCACCCCGCGGCCGCTTCCGAGATCGAGGATGCCGGTGATCGCCTCGGGGCGCGGCTCGACCGCAAGCTCGACATTGTCCGGCACCACGATCCGCTCGATCGGCATTTCGGCCACCAGCAGATTGCCTTCGCTGAGAAAGGTCTGAACGCCTGTGTAATCGGGCCTGTCGCCTTCCCCCAGCTCGGGCGTGCCAAGAAAGAGGTGGAGATCGCCGAGCGCAGTTTCGGTCGGGATCGGAATACCGATCCGCAAGCGTGTCGGCGTGAATTCGAATTGCGCAGTGCTGTCCAGCTGGGGAACGATCGCCGCGCGCCACGCACCGAAACGACGGTCGGTATCGGCTTGTGCGGGATCGAGCGTCAGCCGCGCCTGCTGCGGCACGCAGATCTTGTCGGTGCAAGCCAGATAGTTCGCGGTGACGCTAATCGGCGCCGCATTTGCGACCGCAGCGCTTTGCGGAACGGCAATCGGCACGAGAACCGCATAGTCACCTTCATAGATATGGTTCATCAGATCGCCGATCACCAGCCGCTTGGGTAGCGGATAGAGCGGTTCGCCAGCCTTCCACCCTTCGGGCAAACTCCAGTCGAGCTCCATGCCGAGCCCCGCATCGCCGGGATTCGACCAATAGCCGTGCCATTCGGGCGTCGAGGGTCTGAAATGCAGCGCGACCATCCAGGTTTCGCCCGGCTGCGGCGCGCCTTCGGCCGCGATTTCCACCGGCATGCGCTCGCTATCCGGTCCGCGCGCCTGCTGCTGCGCATTGGCGGCCGGGGCAAAGGCCAGGGCCAGCGCGACCAGCATCACCAGCGCGGCGACCCGCTCCATTATCCTTGCGTCGATCACGCTCGCCGCTCTAGGGACACACCCCATGACAGACAAGCGAGACCTGCTGATCCTGGGCGGCGGCCTGGTGGGCATGACACTGGCGCTGGCGGCAGCGAAAAAGGGGCTGTCCAGCCACCTTGTCGACCGCGCCGATCCGGCCAGCCTGACTGCGGAAAGCTTCGACGGTCGCGCCTCGGCCATCTCGACGGCGAGCTGGCGCTTGTTTCGGCATATCGGATTGGAAGACACGCTCGAACCGCATGGTTGCGATATCGCCGCTATCGCGGTGCTCGATCAGATGAAGGCCGGTCGGCTTGATTTCCGGCCCGAGCCGCACGAGGGCACGCTGGGCCGCATGTTCGCCAACCGCCAACTGCGCCTCGCGCTGCACGAGGCGGCTGCTAAAGAGCCGCTGATCGAATGGCACGCCCCGGTCGATGTCGTATCGCGTGAGCGCGGCGAATTCGGCGTATCGGCCACCCTCGCCGATGGCCGCGTGCTCGAAGCGGCGCTGATGATCGGCGCGGAAGGGCGCGGGTCCCCCAGCCGCGAGGAAGCGGGCTTCAAGATGGCAAGCTGGGACTACAGCCACCGCGCGATGATCGTCGGGCTCGACCACACCAGGCCGCACGAGAACGTCGCGTGGGAAATCTTCTATCCCGACGGCCCCTTCGCGCTGCTTCCCATGCTCGATGGACCCGGTGGCCAGCATCGCAGCGCGCTGGTTTGGACGGTAGACGAAAAGGACGCAGCAGGCGTCCTGAAGCTGTCCGACCGTGCCTTCCTCGCCGAAGTGCACAAGCGCATGGGCGACTTGCTGGGTGAGCTGACCCTCAACAGCGCGCGCTCGTCCTATCCATTGACCTTCCAGCACACCGCGAAGATCGTCGAGCAGCGCCTCGCGCTGGTCGGCGACAGCGCCCATGGCATGCACCCGATCGCGGGCCAGGGCCTCAATCTCGGTCTGCGCGATGTCGGCGCGCTGGTGGAAGTGCTCGACGAAGCGGTCCGGCTCGGCCTCGACCTAGGCGATGCGCAGGTGCTCAAGAAATACGAAGAGTGGCGCGCGCTCGATTCGCTCATGGTGATGGGCGCGACCGACAGCCTGACGCGCATCTTCGGCATCCCTGGCAAAACCGCCAGCGCCGTGCGCCGCCTGGGCATGGCCGGCATCCAGCGCAATAGCTGGCTCAAGCGGTTCTTCATGGACGAGGCGCGCGGAATATCGGGCGAACTGCCCGAATTGCTCAAGGCCTAGTTTTCTTCCGCAGGGCTCGGCTGCTCGATCCGGTTGCCCGCCCCGTCGCGCAAGCGCCGCGGTTCGAGAACGGCTGCGGTTTCGATCAGGTCGATCGCCCGCTGAGCGGCGGCATAGCGTTCGGCATCGCGGATCCAACCTTCGGCCTCGTCGGCGCCGGGAAGATTGCGAACCTCGGCAATCGCCGATCGGGTGCGTCCGCTTTCGAGAAACAGACGCGCGCGTTCGAGCCTGCGCTCGGGCTGGGGCGACGGCGCGCTTTCGCGGCGGATCACGAAGAGCTGCGACAGCTCCTCGCCGAACCGAACCCAGCCGCGCTGATCGTTCGGCTGGGCAAGGCGTGGGGACAAACCCTCGAGGCGGGCGAGAAGCTGGTCGAGCGTGATCGGATCGCGGCTGGTCCGAATGATTGTATCTACCGCATTGGGCAGCGCATCGCCGAAGCGCAATCTCAACTGGTCGGCCAGATAGCCGAGCTCCGCCCCTTTTTCGAGAGCTCGCCGGGTGGCGAAAGCAATCAGCAGGCCTTCGGCACGTGCGGCATTGCCTGCGGCCGCCTCCGCCTGCAGGTCTAGCCGGGCCAAGCGCTGTTCTGCAGCGGCAAGACGCTGATCGATACCGCCCTGTTGTTGTTCGACCCGCTCGACCGCATCTTGGGCGGCCTGACTGGCGGTGGCGCTGGGAGTCGGCGAAGGGTCGACAGCGGGGTTGGCGAGCGTTTGCGGCTCCTGCGCTGGCGCGGCAGCTTCCGGCTCGCTTCGGCCGCTCATCGAATAGACCGCATAGCCGGCGATCGCACCGCCGAGCAGGAAACTGGCAAGCACGGCGACGAGAACCGGCCTTGCCGAAGGCCCCTTGCGCCTGGTGCTCATGTAATCGTCCATCGAATTCCGTTCCGCGACCCCGTGGGCCGGTTCTCAAGGCCCCTTCCTATCATTGGTCCTCGGTCTGGCACAAAGCTCTCGCCAAGGCCAGTAGCTCGCTGTCTCCGGGCGCATCGGCAATGTGGATGGATCGCCACCCCTCTCCCGCCATTTCGGCGACGCGAGGGCCAATCACGGCGAGATCGACAAGTGCGCGGTTCAGGCCGAGGCGATCGAATTCGTCGCACAGCCGCGCAGCGGCCGCACCCGAATGCAAGGCCGTCACGCCGCCATCGCGCAGCAGCTCAGCGTTCTCGTCCGACAGCTCTTCCGCCACCGCTCGATAAAGCACCCGGGTTTCGACTTCGATGCTATCGGGCGGGCGCAGCGCCACCCTATCCTCGCCCGCAAGTCGCAAGAGCTTGAGCTTTCGATCGCCGAGTTCGTCGACAAGTCCTTGCAACCCGCCCCGGCCGGTTCGCCCGACCAGGAACCCGGCAATGCGCGCGGCATCGGCAGTGGCTTCGCCCACCGCATGGACGGGAAGCCGGGTCAGCTTTTCCAGTTGCTTGCCGCCATGCCGGAAGGCGTTGGCGCTACCGGCGAGAATGCCGTCGAAATCCTCCGGGGACGGATCGGTCCACTCGACCGGCTCGATCGTGAATAGCGGCGCGCCATGTATGTCGAGCCCCATATCCCGCGCCGTTTGCGCGCTGACCGACCAGCCCGGTTCAGGACGGAACAGGAATAGCGGCTTCATGCCGCCCCCCCGAAATGCACGGCCACCGCAGGCGGCGCGGCATCGAGGAGCGACCGCGCCAAATCGAGCGGTGCAGTCCGATCCTCCATTTCGAAATTGGCGTCGTCGGCTATCCGCACCTTGCCATCGGGGCTGAAGATGGCCGCGCTCAGGAAAATCCGCTTGCCTTCGCGGCGCGACAAAGCGGCGATCGGACTGCTGCACGATCCGCCCAGCCCTTCGAGCAAGCGACGCTCGGCGAGTATTTCGGCATGGCTCCCGGCATGGTCGACCGCGCCCAGCAGATCGCGCACACGGGCCTCGTCGCTGCGGCATTCGAGCCCGATCGCGGCCTGCGCGGGCGCGGGGAGCCATTGTTCCGGATCGAGTCGCATGCCGACACCGTCTTCGCCCAGCCGGTCGAGGCCCGCCGACGCAAGGAAGGTCGCATCGGCCTCACCCGCTTCGAGTTTCGCCATCCGCGTCGCGACATTCCCGCGAATGCCGACCACAGTCAGGTCGGGCCGCAAGTGGAGTAGCTGTGCTGCGCGGCGCGGCGCGCTGGTTCCCACTCGTGCGCCTGCGGGAATCTCCGCGACGGACGCCGCACCCAGCAGACGGTCGGCTTTGTCCGCACGCGGCAGGATTGCGCCGATCGCGATGGCCTCGGGCCGGATCGTTTCGACATCCTTCATCGAATGCACCGCCGCATCGATCCGACCTTCGAGCAGCCAATGATCGAGTTCACGCGTCCACAGCGCTTTGCCGCCGATCTCGGCGCGCGGGCGGTCCTGCACCTTGTCGCCGCTCGCCACCACTGGGACCAATTCGACCGCCGATTCGTCCCAGCCATGCGCCGAACATAGCCGCGCGCGGGCTTCGTGGGCCTGGGCCATGGCAAGGGGGGAGCGGCGGGTTCCGAGGCGGATAAGGGGCTGGTCTGGCATAGGTCGGCTTGCCCTAGCGACCCACTCCGCTAAGGGGAAGCGGGATGGCACTGGTTCTCGGCATCGAAAGCTCCTGCGACGAAACCGCGGTCGCGCTGGTCGATAGCCAGCGCCATATCGTCGCGCAGCGCATCGCTTCGCAGGACGCCGAGCACGCGCCTTTCGGCGGCGTCGTGCCCGAGATCGCCGCCCGTGCGCATGCCGAACGGCTGGCCCCGATGATCGAAGGCGTGCTGGCCGATGCGGGAATCGCTCTGACCGATTGCGATGCGATTGCTGCCACCGCCGGACCGGGCTTGATCGGTGGAGTCATGGTCGGATTGGTGAGCGCAAAGGCGCTGGCGATGGCCACCGACACACCGCTGATCGCGATCAACCACCTCGAAGGCCATGCGCTGAGCCCGCGCCTTGCGGACGAGAGCATCGCCTTCCCCTATGCCCTGCTGCTGGTTTCGGGAGGGCACTGCCAGATCCTGCGCGTGGATGGCGTCGGCCAATACCGCCGCCTGGCCACCACCATCGACGATGCGCTGGGCGAGGCGTTCGACAAGACCGCCAAGATCCTCGGCCTCGGTTTTCCCGGCGGCCCGGCGGTCGAACGCAAGGCGCTGGAAGGCGACGCCGCTGCAGTGCCCCTACCCCGCCCGATGGTTGGCAGAGGCGAACCGCATTTCTCCTTCGCCGGGCTCAAGAGCGCGGTCCTGCGGGCACATGAAAGTGGCAAGTACGCGGTCGCCGATATTGCGGCGAGTTTCCAGCAGGCGGCGGTCGATTGCGTGACCGACCGGTTGCGCATCGCGCTCGCAAGCATGAAAGATGTCGATACGCTCGTGGTCGCGGGCGGCGTAGCGGCCAACGGCATCGTGCGCACTGCGCTCGAACAGCTCGCCGCCGACCACGCCATGCGCTTCGCCGCGCCGCCACCCAAACTGTGCACCGACAATGCGGCGATGATTGCCTGGGCGGGGATCGAACGGCTCGGCCAGAACGATCCGCTCGATATTTCCGCGCGCCCGCGCTGGCCGCTCGATCCCGCGGCCGAACCGGTGCGTGGAGCGGGAGTGAAAGCATGAGTACGGTTGGCGTTCTGGGAGCTGGCGCCTGGGGCACGGCGCTCGCGCAAATGCTCGCCAGCGACGGACGCGAGGTGCTGATCTGGGCGCGCGAGAAGGAGCTGGTCGAGGAGATCAATTCCGCGCGCAGCAACTCGCTCTTCCTGCCCTCTGCCGCGCTCGCCGATACGATTCGGGCGACCGGCGACCTCGCCGCTATGGCGCAACTCGACACGCTGCTGGTGGTGACGCCAGCGCAGCATATGGGCAGCGTCCTGGCCGATATGCCCGCGCATCCGCGCGACCTGGTCCTGTGTTCGAAAGGGATCGAGGCCGGCACCGGGCGACCGATGAACCATGTCGCGAAGTCTGCGGCACCGGATAGCGCGATTGCAGTGCTCTCCGGCCCGACCTTCGCACATGAGGTTGCGGCTGGCCTGCCCACCGCGGTTACGCTCGCCTGCGGGGACGGCGAAGCGCAGTGGGAGCGCCTCGCGCCGATCATCGCCCGCCCAGCCTTCCGGCCCTACTATTCGGACGACGTGATCGGTGCGGAGATCGGCGGGTCGGTCAAGAACGTACTCGCCATCGCCTGCGGCGTGGTCGACGGTCTCGGACTCGGCCAGAATGCGCGCGCGGCGCTGATCGCGCGCGGCTATGCCGAAATGCTGCGCTTCGGCGAGGCGCTGGGCGCGCGAGCGGAGACGCTGGCGGGCTTGTGCGGTCTCGGCGATCTCGTACTCACCTGCTCCTCGACTTCGAGCCGCAATTTCTCGCTCGGCAAGGCGCTGGGCGAGGGCCGGAAGGCCGAAGAGCTGATGGCCGACCGCCGCACCGTGGCCGAAGGCGCGCATACCGCGCCCGTGCTGGTCGAACTGGCCGCGCGCCATGCTGTCGCCATGCCGATCGTTACGGCGGTTTACGGCTTGCTCAAAGGCGATGCCCCGCGCGAAGTCGTGTCCGGCCTCCTATCGCGCCCGCTGCGTGCCGAACAGGGCAGCGCCGAGTGACAGCGGAAAAACCCGACGAAGACCTGTCCGCCCTCGCTAAGGGCGGGCGGCAGAATTTCTTCGGCTTCATCCTGCGCCTCGTCGCGCGCCTGCCGTTCCTGTTCATCGCGGGACGGCTTTACGGACCCGACGCTTTGGGGCGTTTCGCCTCTGCACTGGTAGTGGTCGAGCTGGTCGCACTGGTCTGTGCGATGGGCGAAAAGCGCGGCCTGGCTCAGCGCCTTTCCGATGGGGAAGGAAGCCACCCCGCCAATCTCGTCTATGATGGCATGTTCCTCGCGCTGTTATTCTCCTCGCTGGCAGCACTGTTTTTCTGGTTCGTCCCCGCTCCGCTATTTCCGAGCGGCGAATTCACCGAACTGGACCGTTTCATCGTGCTTGCGATACCCGGCTATGCGCTGACCGAGATCGTTCTTGCCGCGCAGGCCTATCGCTACGACATCGCAACGACGGTGCGCGCGCGAGCGGTGGTCGAGCCCTGGACCATCTCGATCATGGCCGGGGCGTTCTTCTTCATACCCGGCATCAGCGATTCCGGACTCGCTATGGCCTATCTCGCCTCGATCTTTGCCGGGCTGGCGACCGGGTTGTGGTCCTTCTTCCGCAGCTACGGCCCGCCCAAGGCATGGCGCCCGCACCCGGTCTATATGGGCAAGATGACCGTGCGCGCCTTGCCGCTGGCTACGGCCGATGCGATCGAATGGGGCACACGGCGCGTCGATATCTTCATCCTCGGCCTGTTTGCCGCGCCGGCCGCTGTGGGCGTCTATTACATCGCCCAGCAGGTTGCGAGCCTGCCGCAAAAGCTCAAGACCAGTTTCGAGCCGATCCTCGGCCCGGTCATCACCAAGAATCTGAAAACCAAGAACTACGAAGCGATCGCCAAGCAGATCTGTCAGGTCGGCTTCTGGATCGTCGCAATGCAGGCGGGGATCGCGCTGGCGCTCGGTGTGCCGGGCGAAGCGGTCATGGGCCTTGTCGGGCCCGAGTTCGTCGGCGGCACCGGCGCGCTCGCCTTCCTGCTGATCGCAGAGGTGGTCGCGGCGACGGCGGTCGTGTCCGAAGCCGTGCTCGTCTATGTCGCGCGGGTGCGTAATCTGTGGATCTCGATCGGCACGATCGCGCTCCAGGCAGTGCTGACCGTAGTCCTGATCGAAGCGATGGTACGCGGCGGCTACGGCGAACCCTACAAGGCAGCAGCAGCGGCGATTGCGCTGATGCTGGCGCTGGGGACGGCCAGCCTGGTGAAGGCTGTCATGCTTTCGAAATTCCTCGGCCACACGATCAACACCTTCCGCTGGCCATTGGTCTGGGCGGTGCCTCCGGCAGTGCTGGTCGGCTGGCTGGCCACCCGATTGCCCGAATGGGCTGAGCTGATCGTCGGTGTTCCGGCGATCCTGGCCGTCTATGGCTATATTATCTGGACACGGGGCTTCGGGCCGGAGGATCGGGTGCTGTTCCGGCGTAATCTCGACAAGGACGAACCGACTCGGAAATGATCGGATCGTCGCATGTGCGGCGCGTTCAGTCGGCATTCACCGCCCGGTGAAGTAATTCCGAATTATCGAAATATCGGGGAGGACTGCCCATGCGTTTCGCCACATTTACTGTCACTTGCGCCGCTGCAGCATTGCTTGTCGGGTGTGCCTCGCAGCAGGGAGGCGATGAAATAGTCCTGACCGGCTCGAAGGCGGAAACCTCGGATAGTGGACGGGTCCCTCCACCGCCTCCACCGCCTCCACCACCCCCTCCTCCTCCGCCGCCAGCCTATAGCCTCGCCACGCCGACCCCCGTTGTCGTAACGGGCTCGCGCGTTGGCGCGGAAGCTGCAGCAGCGCCCGAACAGGCTGAAACTGCCGACAGCAGCTATCGCTATTTCCCGCCGGTCTTCATCCCCACCCCGCCCAGCCGCGACCAGTATGAGGGCGAAGAGGTCTCCTCGGTAAAAGTGGTCGCCAACGAACCGGTCTCCACCTTCTCGGTCGATGTCGACACCGGGGCCTACACCAATGCGCGGCGGTACATTTCCGAAGGGCAATTGCCGCCCAAGGAAGCCGTGCGGACCGAGGAATTCATCAATTACTTCCGCTACGATTACGACCGGCCGGACACTGTGGCCCAGCCTTTCACCGTCAACACCGATGTCGCGGTGACGCCGTGGAACGCGAGCTCGCGGCTCGTGCGTATCGGGCTTGCGGGGTACGAAATGCCCGCGCAGGAGCGTCCCCCGGCAAACCTCGTCTTCCTGCTCGACGTGTCGGGGTCGATGTCGAGCCGCGACAAGCTGCCGCTGGTGAAGACCGCGATGCGGCAGCTTGCGGACCAGTTGACCGACAAGGACCGCGTGTCGATCGTCGTTTATGCCGGGGCGGCGGGCCTCGTGCTCGAACCGACCAATGACGAGCGCAAGATCAAGGATGCGCTCGACCAGCTAAACGCGGGCGGGTCCACCGCAGGCGGCGCGGGGATCGAACTTGCCTATCGCGTGGCGGAGGCCAGCCGGATCGAAGGCGGCGTCAACCGCGTGATCCTGGCGACCGATGGCGATTTCAACGTGGGCACTTCCGATCGGGAATCGCTGGTCGAACTGATCGAGAAAAAGCGCGAAACCGGGGTTACCCTGTCGGTGCTCGGCTTCGGGCGCGGCAATCTGAACGATGCGATGATGGAACAGGTCGCCAATAACGGGAACGGCAACTATTCCTATATCGACAGCGCGCTGGAAGCCCGCAAGGTGCTCGGCGACGAAATGGGCGCAACGCTCTTCACCATTGCCAAGGACGTGAAGATCCAGGTCGAATTCAACCCGGCGGTTGTCAGCCAGTACCGCCTGGTCGGCTACGAGAACCGCGTGCTGCGCGAACAGGATTTCGACAATGACGCAGTCGATGCGGGCGATATCGGCGCGGGCCATCAGGTGACCGCGATCTACGAGATCGTTCCGGTCGGCGCCAAGGGCTGGATCCCGGCTCGCCGGTACGAGGACAGGCCCGACAGGCGCGCGAGCGAGCTGGCGGCCGAAGCGGCCTATATCAAGCTGCGCTACAAGTTGCCGGGTGGTGATAAGTCCACACTGCTGACCTACACGCTGCCCGCATCGGCGCTACGCACCACTCGCGCACCGACCGGCGATTTCGCCTTCGCCAGTGCGGTCGCCGCATTCGGACAGAAGCTGCGCGGCGATGCCTTGCTGGCGGATTTTTCCTATCCGCAAATCGCCGCGCTGGCCGGCAGGCAGAGCAATTTCTGGCGGCAGGAGTTCATCCAGCTGGTGCAGACTGCGGACGGGCTTGAATAGCCCGCTTGGCAGGCGGGTCGACACACGGCTAAAGCCCGGGTCATGCCGATCCGCCCCTCGCTCGCCATTTTTGCCGGAGCCGCGTTGACCGTGGCCAGCGCCTATCTGCTGGCCGAGCCCGTGGCCCCCGGCTTCATCGAGCGACTGGAACAGGACACTGCCGCCGCGATCGTCGAAGCAGGCGGCAGCGGCGTAACCGCGCGGTTTGCCAACGCTGCGGGATGGCCTTCGCGCCACCCGTTGCTAAGCGGGGGCGAGCGGCTCGACGAAAAGACACGTGCCCGGGTCGCGCGGGCGGTCTACAATGTCCCAGGCGTCGGCGGCATCGTCTGGAGCGACGGAACCGCTCGTGCCGAAAGCGACGAGCCGGCCTACCAACCGCTGCATTGCCAGGAAGACGTCGAAGGCCTGCTACGCACCCGTTCGATCCGGTTCGAGGAAGCAAGCAGCGCTATTCTTCCCGCCAGCCGCATACTGCTCAACGAGGTTGCCGATGCGCTGCGCCCCTGCCTCGGCTCGATCATCGCGATCACCGGCCATACAGATCAATCGGGTCCGGAACCCGGCAACCTCGCACTGAGCATGGAGCGTGCCCGCGCCGTACGCGAAGCACTGGTGCGCCGGGGGATCCCGCGCGACGGCTTGCGCGCGAGCGGCGTCGGTTCGAGCCAGCCGGTCGAAGGACTCGCGCCTACCGATCCGGCCAACCGCCGCATCGAATTCTCGGTCATCCGCACCGAACCGCTTCGCCCCACACCCGTCGATACGCCGGGGGCGCGCTGACATGCCTCTATGGTTCGAACTCGCCGCGCTGATGCTTGTCGCCTATATCGCGGGGATCGGTATCGGCTGGGCCTTGTGGGGCCGCCACGACACAGACAAGGAATAACGTATGAGCGAACTGCTCCAGATTTATTGGCCGCTTATCGTCGCCGCACTGGTTCTCGGCGTGGCCATTGCCTGGTATGTCTTCAACGCCTCGCGCAAGACGCGTGTGACAGGCACGAGCCGCGATGTGCTGGATGAAGGCGCCGCTCCCGCAAAACGCAACAAGGCGCTGATCGACAGCGCACCGGCCGCGACACCGATGCAACCCGCCGTCGGTGCCGCCATACAGCCGGATGCAAGCGGCGATGACCTGACACGAATCAAGGGCCTCGGGCCGAAGCTGGCAGCAACCCTGCGCGATCTGGGCGTCGCCACCTTTGCGCAGATCGCTGCCTGGGACGAAGCCGAGATCGACCGGATCGACAGCCAGCTCGGCCGCTTTCAGGGACGCATTCGCCGAGACGACTGGGTCGGCCAAGCGCAGTTGCTCGCGCAAGGAGACGACGCCGGTTTCGCCCAGCGTTACGGCAAATTGTCATAACTCGCGGAACCGATCCCGGATTACGGTTTTCCCTTAGATGGGTCGGCATAAGAGGAGAGCCAGGATGGGGCAGCCTTTGCGCGTGCTCGTTGCTGAAGACGAGCTGATTGTGGGATACGACCTTT
>CAMYIQ010000162.1 GCA_947258465.1 uncultured Erythrobacter sp. | reverse complement strand
GTTGTAATTCGCTTCGACGCCGGCGAACAGGCTCTGACCGAGGGGGAAATCATATCCGGCGAAAACGCCGAAGATCGGGCTGGAATCATCGATATCGAGGCCGGGAACGACGGCTTCCACCTCGTCGTCCAGACCGAGGCTGTGCACGCCAGCAGACACGCCGATAAAGCCTTCACCCGGAACGGCGGCTTGGGCCTGAGCGGCGGAGGGAAGAGCGATTGCAGCACCGGTTGCGAGTGCTGCGGCAAGGAGGTTCTTGGTTTTCATTAATGTCCTCATTCGGTTTGCCCGTCGATCACGGGCTGAGAGGACATGTGTTGTCGCGCGACTTACGGCGGGCTGAACGGGCCGGTCAGAAAAAACGAAAAACTCAGGCGCGCAATCGCCATCCCGTTTTGAAAATATAGGCGATCACTCCGACGCAGAGCGCGAGAAAGCCCAAGGTTATGGAGAAGCTGATCCAGATGTCGACGTCCCCCGATCCGTAAAAGGTCCAGCGCAAACCACTGACTAGATAGACGATCGGGTTGGCCAGCGCGATCGTGTCCCAAGGTTTGGGCAGCATGTCGATCGAATAGAAGGTTCCGCCAAGGAAGGTCAGGGGCGTCAGAAACAGCATCGGAATGATGCCGAGCTTCTCGAAATTGTCGGCCCAGATGCCGAGGATGAACCCGAACAGGCTGAAGGCCGCGGCAACGAGCATGATATAGAAGACCGCGAGCAAGGGATGCGCGATCGAATAATCGACGAAGAGGCGTGCGGTCAGCAGGATGATCGCTGCCAGAATCAGGCTTTTGGTCAGCGCCGCGCCGACGAAACCGATCAGTGTTTCGGCCACGCCGACCGGCGCACTGAGCAATTCGTAGATCGTTCCGGTGAACCGCGGCATGTAGATACCGAAACTGGAATTGCTGGTGGTCTCGCCAAGCAGGGTCAGCATCAGCAGGCCGGGAATGATGAATGCCCCGTAGTCCACCCCGCCAAGATCGGGCATGCGCCCGCCGATCGCAGCCCCGAAAACGATGAAGTAAAGCGAAGTCGTCAAGACCGGAGCGAGTACCGACTGAAAAGCTGTGCGCAAAAAGCGCATCAGCTCGCGCGTGTAGATCGACCATGTCGAACGCCAGGAAATCATGCCGCGCTTTCCTCATCGCCAAGGAACGTGACGAAGATGTCCTCGAGGCTGCTTTCGCGCGTATCGATGCCGGTATAGTCGATGCCTGCCGCGATCAGCGCCTTGGTGAGATCCGCGACTTCGGCCTTGCCCTTCCCGGTCCCATCGCCGCCGCGATAGCGCAGGGACGTGCCGCTTTCTTCCAGCTCCACCGGGAAACGCGCGATTTCGGGCGGCAGGGAGCTTCGCGGTTCGGCGAGCGTGATGTGTGCTTCGGTCCGCCCCAGCCGCGCCATCATCGCATCCTTCTCGTCGACCATCAGGAGGCGCCCGCGATTGATGATGCCCACGCGGTCGGCCATCATCTCCGCTTCTTCGATGTAATGCGTGGTCAAGATGATCGTGACACCGCGCGACCGCATCTCGTCGATAATCGACCACATGCCCTTGCGCAGTTCGACATCGACGCCCGCCGTGGGTTCGTCGAGGAACAACAGGTCGG
This sequence comes from uncultured Erythrobacter sp., assembly GCA_947258465.1. Classification (GTDB taxonomy): domain Bacteria; phylum Pseudomonadota; class Alphaproteobacteria; order Sphingomonadales; family Sphingomonadaceae; genus Qipengyuania. The sequence goes on along the minus strand of CAMYIQ010000162.1, from coordinate 19,224 downwards.
GCTCGTGCGCCAGCGCTTTGGCGATCAATACCCGGCGTTTCATTCCGCCCGACAACGCCATGATCCGCTCGTCGCGCTTATCCCACAGGCTGAGAGAACGCAAAACCTCCTCGATCCTGGCCTTGTCGGGAGCAAGACCGAAAAGCCCGCGCGAATAGCTGACGGCGCGATGGACCGGCTCGAACATGTCGGTGCTCAGTTCCTGCGGCACGAGGCCGATACGGCTGCGTGCCTTGCGCCAATCGCGCGCCATGTCATGTCCGAAAGCCCGAATTATCCCCGAGGTCGGACGCACCAACCCGCAAACCGCGCCGATCAGCGTGGTTTTGCCCGCACCATTGGGGCCCAGCAGCGCAAATATTTCGCCCTTGCGGATGGTGAGATCGACATCGTCGAGCGCCTTCAGCCCGCCGGAATAGACCTTCGACAGGCCGGAAAGTTCGAGAATCGGCTCCACACCCTCCTAGCTAGCCGCGATCCGGTTTCCGTGGAAGCCCGGCGGGATACGATACGACGCGGTAAATCCGGCCGACAAACCCAGACTCATATCGCCAAAGCAGCGATGCCCGAGCCATAAGTAATGCAATAGCTCAGGACCCAGCTATCGCCTTCGGACTGATCTTCCCCGCACGGCACTAGGGCGAAGACACCCGGAACACGCCCCTTACCGAAATCGCGCTGACCGGATGGGAGGTTTCAAGATCGTGACGGTACAACGGTATCGTCGGCCCCCTGCTTTCGCGATCAGGGAAGGAGCAGCGAAGCATCGCCATAGCTGTAGAAGCGATACTCGTTGGCGATGGCGTGTTCATAGGCGGCCATCATGCGTTCGCGGCCCATCAAAGCGCTGACCAGCATCATCAGAGTAGATTTGGGCAAATGAAAATTGGTCATCAGCCCGTCGACCGCGCGGAAACGATAGCCCGGCGTGATGAAGATGTCGGTGTCTCCGGCGAAGGAGCGAATAATGCCACCCTCATCCGTGGCGCTCTCGAGCAGACGCAGACTGGTCGTACCGACTGCGATCACCCGCCCACCGGCTTCGCGGACGGCATTGAGCCGCGCAGCCATGTCCGGCTCGATCCGTCCCCATTCGAAATGCATCGCATGGTCGTCGGTATCTTCGGCCTTGACCGGAAGGAAGGTCCCCGCCCCGACATGCAGCGTCAGCGTCTCGCGTCCGACACCCGCGCTTTCAAGAGCCTGGATCAGTTCGGGCGTAAAATGAAGGGCTGCGGTCGGCGCGGCAACGGCGCCGTCTTCCGCCGCGAACATGGTCTGGTAGTCCTCCCGATCACGCTCGTCAGTGTCGCGTTTGCCGGCAATGTATGGCGGTAGGGGCATGCGGCCCGCCCGTTCCAGCAACACCTCGACCGGCTCGTCGCCTTCGAAATGGAGAACGAAGCTACCATCGGCAAGCCGCTCTTCGGCAATGGCGGTAACGCCGCCCCCGAATTCCGCGACATCGCCGATGCGCAGGCGCTTGGCATTGCGAACAAAGGCCTGCCATCGCCGCAGGTCGATCCGCTTGTGCAATGTGGCGCCGATACGGGCCTGCCCGCGACGGCCCTCGAGCTGGGCGGGAATGACGCGGGTGTCGTTGAAGACGAGGACATCGCCAGCGCGCAGCAATTTCGGAAGGTCGCGCACACCGCGATCCTCGAAGGTCCCTTCGCCGGGCACGACCAGCATACGCGCAGCATCGCGCGGCCGAGCGGGACGCAGCGCGATCCGCTCGGGCGGAAGCTCGAAATCGAAAAGGTCGACTTTCATCGCCAGCGCCGCTTAGTGGCGCGGCCCGTCACGCGCAAATCCTATTCGCGGATCGGCGCGTTGAGATCGTCCACACTGATCTCGTCGGCTACGCGCGGAGCAGTGTTGACCGGCACCGGCTTGTTGTCCGCCGCGATCGAGGCTTGAAGAATGCGTGTCGGGTTTGCGGGCGGCTCCCCACGCTCGATGGCGTCGACCGCAGCCATGTTGGAGATCACACGGCCAAGATTGGTGTAGTTGTTATCCAGATTCAGGCGCGGGTAGAACACGATGAAGAACTGGCTGTTGGCGCTGTCGGGATCCGCCGCACGCGCCATGGAAACCGTGCCGCGCACATGCGGCATGCGGTGAAATTCTTCGGCAATATCGGGCAGATCCGAACCTCCCGTCCCGGTGCCCGTCGGATCGCCCGTTTGCGCCATGAACCCATCGATCACACGGTGGAAAATCACGCCGTCGTAAAAGCCCTGGCGGGTCAGCGTCTTGACCCTGTCGACGTGATTGGGTGCCCAATCGGGCTTCAGGCGGATCGCCACCCGCTCGCCATTCGACAGGTCGAGCAGCAGGATGTTCTCGGGATCTTCGTTGACGTCGAAATTGACGGGCGTGAAGACGCGCGTGTCGGCAGCGGGTTCGGGTTCCGCCGCAGCGGTTTCGTCCTGCGCATGGGCGGCGAAGGGAGTTGCGGCGAGCGTCAGCGCGGCAGCAATGGCAAGCGAAGTCTTGAGCATCGTCATTCCGTAGCAATGTCCTGGATTGCGCCCCGTCTAGCGAGCGGCGTCTGTCGGTTCAATGAATAGCTTCAGCCGTTGCCCCGGCCGCCGCGCAGGCCGAGTTTCCTGACGCGGGCCTCGACGTCATCCCGCACGGCCGAGGTGACGAACTTTCCGATCGGCCCGCCGTAAAACGCGATTTCCTTGACCAGCCTGCTGGCGATCGGCTGCAATTCGATATCGGCCATGAGGAAAACGGTCTCGACCTGATCGTTGAGCTGACGGTTCATACCCGTGAGCTGGTATTCATATTCGAAATCGGTCACGCCGCGGATGCCGCGGATGACGATCCCGGCCTTCATTTCCCGGGCGAAATCGACCAGCAGCGAATTGAAACCGACCACGCGGATGCGGTCGCAATCGATCCCGCCGACCTCGCGCTCCACCATGGCGATACGCTCGTCGTCGTCGAACATGGGTGATTTGGCGATATTGGTGGTGACACCGATAATCAGTTCGTCGACCAGCTTCGCGCCGCGCTCAATAATGTCCATATGACCAAGCGTTATCGGGTCGAAAGTCCCCGGGTAAATGCCAATACGCTTCACCATCAGTGATCCCTTTTCACGACGAAATGCGCGAGATCGACCAGCAACCGCGCTTCCTCACCATGGCCCGCGAGGTGGCGGCCCGCCTGGTCGACCAGCATTTCCGCCTGCGCGCGGGCCTGTTCGCGGCCCATCAGGGTCACGAAAGTCTGTTTGCCCTGCACCTCGTCCTTGCGCAGTGCCTTACCGGCTTTCTCTTCGTCACCTTCCACATCGAGAAGATCGTCGGCGATCTGGAATGCAAGGCCGACATCCCGGGCATAGGCGCGCAGATGGGTTCGGCCTTCGGGCGGTACTCGGCCGAGCACAGCCCCCATTTCGACACTGGCGGCGAGCAGGGCACCGGTCTTGAGCTGCTGCAACCGGGTGATCTGTCTCAGATCGTATTTTTCTTCTTCGGACACGATATCCATCATCTGCCCTCCGGCCATCCCGTCATGGCCGCTGGCCCGCGCCAGCGTGGCGACGAGTTCGGCCCGCACGAAGGGATCGGTGCTGGTATCGGGTTGGGTCAGGATATCGAAGGCCAGTGCATGCAGGCAGTCACCCGCCAGCACCGCGGTCGCCTCGTCGAAGGCCTTGTGAAGTGTAGGTTTGCCATGCCTTAAATCGTCATCGTCCATGCAGGGCAAGTCGTCGTGGATCAGCGAATAGGCGTGGATCGCCTCGACCGCGCAACCCGCATTGATCGCCGCATTGCGACCGACGCCGAACAGTTCCGCCGTCGCAGCGACGAGCAGTGGACGGACCCGCTTTCCCCCACCGATCGTGGCATAGCGCATGGCCTCGATCAGGCGGGCGCGCGTGTCGTCCGGGACAGGCAGAAACGCGTCGAAAGCGCTGTCGACCTCTTGCTGAACCCGCTCGAAGGCTTCGCCAAGCAAGTCGGGCATCGCCATCGTCACCGTCACGCGCTGCCATCCGCGTCGAAGGGCTGCGTACCGGCAGGCTTGCCATCGGTTCCGGCAACGATTTTCTCGATCCGCGCCTGCGCCGCGTCGAGGCGGGACTGGCAAGCCTTGCGCAATTCTTCGCCGCGTTCGTAAAGCGTAATGCTCTCATCGAGCGGGACATCGCCGCTTTCGAGCCGCCGGACCACGCTTTCGAGTTCGCGCAATGCCTGCTCGAAGCTCATTTCCGAAATTTGTGACTGTTCCTCTGCCATCGCCGGCAAGCATTGACGGCCCGTCTGCGCGCGGTCAAGTAAACCCAAAAACAGGGGGGCAATTATGACGTGGATTGTCGCTGCTATTGCTGCGGCACTGGTATTCGGGGCGCTGGATGCAGGCGTGGCAACCTATGCCACCCGCAAGGCCGGATAGGGGCATGTTCATCGGCCATCTCGCACCCGCGCTCGCGGCACGCGCTATAACGGACGAAGCGCCAAAACTCGGCGTTCTGTTTCTCGGCGCCCAGCTCGTCGATATAGCGTTCTTTTCCCTCGCGCTGATGGGGATCGAGAATTTCCGGATTTCGCCGGGCATTACCGCCATGAGCCCGCTCGATCTTTACGACTATCCTTTCACGCACAGCCTGCTTGGCTCCGCGATATGGGCGGTCGGTTTCGCGATCGTGATCGGCTTCGCGCAGCGCAATCTCGTCGCGGCAAGCTGGGCCGGTATCGTGGTGATATCGCATTGGGTGCTCGACTGGCTGACGCACCGCCCGGATCTGACGATTTCCGGAAGCGGGCAGACCTACGGACTTGGCCTGTGGAATTATCCTCTGGCAGCGATCTCCATCGAACTCGGCATTTTCGGCGCGGCGTTCTGGCTGTATTCGCGCCGGACCAAAGGTCCCGTCGGCCCGCCCATTATCATGCTCCTACTATTGCTGGCGATGCAGGCGTTTGCCTGGTTCGGACCGGAACCGGTGGCGGCGGGGCCGGGGTTCGCGATATTGGGCCTGCTGTCTTTCGCCCTCATCATAGGCCTCGGCATATGGGTATCCTCGACCCGCTGGCACCGCGCGACGGTCGGGCTGGGAGTTGCCAGCCCGCCACCATGATGCGGTGCCGTATTGCACCTCGCGCCGCTGCACCGTAAGGGCGCGACGCATGAGCGAAATCACTCCCGAAGTCGTCGAGCAACATGGGCTCTCCACCGAGGAATACGAGCGCGTCCTGCACGCGTTGGGCCGCGAGCCCAATCTGGTGGAGCTGGGCATCTTTTCGGTCATGTGGTCGGAGCATTGCTCGTACAAGTCGAGCCGCCTGCATCTCAAGAAGCTGCCGACCGAAGCGCCATGGGTCATTTGCGGCCCCGGCGAGAATGCGGGTGTGATCGATATTGGCGATGGCCAGGCCGCCATCTTCAAGATGGAAAGCCACAACCACCCCAGTTATATTGAGCCCTACCAGGGCGCAGCGACCGGCGTCGGCGGCATTCTGCGCGACGTTTTCACCATGGGTGCGCGCCCGGTGGCGAACGCCAATGCGCTGCGCTTCGGCCGTCCCGAGCACCCGAAGATGAAACACCTCGTGCAGGGCGTGGTCGCGGGCATCGGCGGCTACGGCAACTGCGTCGGCGTGCCGACGGTGTGCGGCGAGACCAATTTCCACCCCGCCTATGACGGCAACATTCTGGTCAATGCGATGACGGTGGGCGTCGCCGATGCCGACAAGATCTTCTATTCGGCAGCGACCGGCGTCGGCAACCCGATCGTCTATGTCGGCTCGAAGACCGGCCGGGACGGCATTCACGGCGCGACCATGGCCTCTGCCGATTTCGAGGAAGACGCCGACGCCAAGCGCCCCACTGTGCAGGTGGGCGACCCCTTTACCGAGAAGCTGCTGATCGAAGCCTGCCTCGAGCTGATGGCGACCGATGCGATCGTCGCCATCCAGGATATGGGCGCGGCGGGCCTCACCTCCTCCAGCGTCGAAATGGCGACGAACGGCAAGGCGGGCATCCGCCTCGACATGAACAAGGTCCCCTGCCGCGAAGAGGGCATGACGCCTTACGAGATGATGCTGAGCGAGAGCCAGGAGCGCATGCTCATGGTTTTGAAGCCCGGCAAGGAAGAAATGGCCGCGGCTATCTTCGAGAAATGGGAACTCGATTTTGCCGTCATCGGCGAGGTCACCGATACACAGCACATGGTGCTCGAATTCGGCGGCGAGGTGGTGTGCGACATTCCGCTCGGCCCGCTCGCAGCCGATGCGCCCGAATACGACCGCCCGTATCTCTCGAAGGAGGATTACACCGCCTGGGCCGGCATCAAGCCGATGACCGAGCGTCCCGATACCGATGATGTCGGCGGCGATTTGATAAAGCTGCTCGCCTCGCCCAACCTGTCCTCGCGCAATTGGATTTCGGAGCAGTACGACAGCCAGGTCGGCGCGGATACGGTCCAGACCGGCGGCGATGCGGGCGTGGTTCGCGTGCACGGCACTAAGAAGGCGCTGGCGATCAGTACCGATTGCACCCCGCGCTATGTCCATGCCGATCCCTATGAAGGCGGCAAGCAAGCCATTGCCGAGGCTTATCGCAACCTGTGCGCAGTCGGCGCGCGTCCGCTGGCGGTGACCAACTGCCTCAATTTCGCCAATCCGCAGCGCCCGGAAATCATGGCGCAGTTCGTCCATGCCCTCGAAGGCATGGGCCGCGCCTGCCGCATGCTCGATTTCCCGATCGTGAGCGGCAATGTCAGCCTCTACAACGAAAGCAAGGCGACCGGCGGCGGCTCGGCCATCCTGCCCACCCCGGCCATCGGCGGCGTCGGCCTGATCGACGATTACGACCGCATGATGACCATGCCATTCAAAGCCGAGGGCGAGGCAATCTACCTCATCCATGCCGAGGAATGGGCGACCGCCGATCCCGAGCGTTCGCATCTCGGCAAGTCGCTGTGGCTCAGCGAGATTCACGGCCGCGACGAAGGGCGAACCCCGCCCACCGATCTCACGGTCGAGAAGAGCGCAGGCAGGATCGTCCTTCAACTCATCGCCGACGGTCTGGTCAGCGCAGTTCACGACGTATCGGATGGCGGGCTCGCCATCGCGCTTGCTGAAATGGCCATGGCCGGCGGCATTGGCGCCGATGTGGAGTGGAACGAGGAATATTCGCAGGCCGCATGGTGGTTCGGCGAGGATCAGGGCCGCTATGTCGTGACCGTTCCCGATACGCAGGCGCTCAACGAAGCCCTCGCCAGGGGCACGGAAAACGACGAGACCGCCTCCATCGGTATTCGCCGCATCGGCAAGACGGGCGGCAACACGCTGTTCGGCAACACGATTGCAGACATGCGCGCTGCGCATCGCAGCTTCTTTTCCGATTGGATGGAGCAGTAAGGTGGCGGCGGCGGGCTATTCCGAAACGCCGCTCGCCAAGAAGCTCAGCCTGCGCGATGGTCTGCGCGTCTGGTTCGACGCGATGCCCGAGAGTGTCCAGGACGAGATCGGCGAATATGCCCTGGAGCTGACCTTCGTCGGACGGCCGGAGGAGACACCGGACGCGGCGCATATTTTCGTCACCAAGCGCGCGGACCTCGAAGCGAAACTGGGCGCTTTGCGCGAGCATATGGCCCGCGATGGTCACATCTGGGTGAGCTGGCCGAAGAAAGCCGGCACGGTGCAAACCGACATCACGGAAGACACGATCCGCGAGATCGCGCTTCCTATGGGCCTGGTCGATACCAAGGTCTGCGCAGTCGACGAGGTTTGGTCCGGCCTCAAGCTGGTGATCCGCAAGGAATTGCGCTGAAGCGAAATACCCGTAATCGTGCCCCTTAGATTCGAGCTGCCTGCCGCGCTCGACCGGGGATACCCGTTCGACCGTTCCGAACTTGAGGGCGAAGCGCGCAGCATCATGCGATAGGTCTGGGATTATGCGCGATTACGAAACGGTTCCCTACTCACTTCCCGATATTGCTGACGAGGAAAGCATCGCCCGGGCTCGCGCTCTGCGCGACCGGCTGCAGCAGCGGCGCACATGCCGCTATTTTTCCGATGAGCCGGTGCCGCGCGCGGTGATCGAGGCCGCAATCGAGGCCGCCGGGACAGCGCCCAACGGCGCCAATCATCAGCCTTGGCATTTCGCCGTGGTCTCGTCGCCCGAAAAGAAGCGCGCCATCCGCGAAGCTGCGGAGGCAGAGGAACGCAATTTCTATGCCGGAAAGGCGAGCGAGGAATGGCTGACCGCCTTGGCTCCGCTAGGCACCGACGAAGACAAACCGTTTCTGGAAACCGCGCCCTGGCTGATCGTCGTCTTCGCCCAGCGCAAGGGCGGCATCGAGGAAGATGGCAAAACGCAGAACTACTATGTCAATGAAAGCGTCGGCATCGCCTGTGGGATGCTGATCGCAACCCTCCATGAAGCAGGTCTCGCAACGCTGACTCACACGCCCTCCCCCATGGGTTTCCTGCGCGAAATATGCGGACGGCCCGATTGGGAAAAGCCCCTGATGGTCGTGGTCGTGGGCCATCCCGAAAAGGGGGCCACCGTCCCCGCCCACGCCCTGAAGAAAAAGCCGCTGGACCGGATCGCCAGTTGGTTATGACACGCTGCGATCAGGCGGCAGCGGCCAGTTCCGGTTCCTGCTGCGCCAGCAGATCGTAGGGGTCGATCCCCTCCTCGCGCCAGATGCGGTGACATTCGCGGTACCGGTCGGGCTCGGGAATATTGAGCTCGGCGCGCGCTTGCCGCAGATCCTTCGCCAAGAGTTCGCGGATCGAAAGGCCGACCAGCGGCGGACATGCCTTCCCCGTGCGATGGGCCTGGCGCACCGCCTTCATCACCGGGGCGGCGCTCTTCACCAGTTTCTTGAGATGCAAGGAACCGGCGTAGCCCAACAGCAGATGCCCGTGGTTCGGGCTCTGCCCGTGCGTGAATAGCAGCACGCATTGCTCGCCCAGCGCATCGCGGCCGTATCCGGTCAGCACATGCATGAGATCATGCGTGTCCCGCTGGCGGAAGCCGAACCATTGAATCAAGTCGTCGTAAACAGGTTGGTCGGCTTTCTCGGATTCCTCGACCAGACCTGCGGCCGACAGACCTTCGCGTTCCATGAAATCGCAATAGGCATGCGCAACCGACCCCTTAGGGAGTTTGCGCAAGGCATCATGGTCGTCGAGGATCGTCGGAAGATAGGGTTCGCTTGCGCGCAAGGCTTCGCCATGGGGGCTGAGCGTGAGCGCGCGAACACGCGGTATGAACTGTCCCGAGGGGAGCGCGTCGTAGATCCGGAAAACCTCGGCAGTGTTTTCCTTGTCCTTCAGCAGTTCGCGGAAATGCCTGATAGCAGTCAGGGGGCGATAGCGTGCCCTGGGCCGACCAGGATGACGCAGCGGCGTACCATCGCGAGCGGTTTCGAGGTCGGCAATGGTAGAGGCGCTGCCATTCATCTGCTTGTCCATAGGTGTAGGTTCCTATCAGAAACCCGGCCTACACAATTGGAAAAGCGCGCCAATCCTTAGGCAGGCGTCGCCTCGTCGATCCACTCACGCTCCGGAATGCCCAGCAGCTTGAGTATCGAAGTCAGGCTCTGGCTCTCGATACGTCCGTTCGCGGCTTCGCGTGCCTTGGGTTTCGCGCGGTAGGCAATACCGTAGTCCGCCGCCTCGATCATGGGGATATCGTTGGCCCCGTCCCCCGTTGCGAGCACGCGAGCGCCCTCGCCCAATTGCGCGCGCTCCTCCTCCAGCGTCGCCAGCTTGGTCGATGCATCGCTGACCGGACCGGCGAGCAGCCCGGTCAGCGCTCCGCCCGCAACGCCAAGGCGATTGCCGACCACGCGTTCGAAGCCCAGTTGTTCGGCAACCGGATCGGCGAAGTGGTGGAACCCGCCGGTTACCAGCACGGAGCGACAGCCTTTGCTGCGCAATGTCGCCACCAGCGTCCGGGCGCCTTCGACCGGCCGGATCCTGTCGGAGAGGCACTGCTCGATCGCGGCCTCCTCCAGACCTTCCAGCAGTCCCACGCGTTCTTTCAGCGCGTTTTCGAAGTCGAGTTCGCCGCGCATTGCGCGTTCGGTAATCGCGGCGACCCTGTCCTTGAGATCGGCGAAATCCGCGAGTTCGTCGATACACTCCTGCCCGATCATGGTGGAATCCATGTCCGACACGAACAGACGCGGCACCTCGATCTCGTGATCGGCCACGAGCAAGTCGCAATCGCCGAAATGCTCGGCAAGCGTTCCTGTCAACCGCGCGCGGTCGCCCTCGGGAAGCGAAAGCTGCAGCACGTCTCCGCAAAAATCGTGCATGCCTGCCATCGCGACCGGCATGTCGGCGGCGGCCAGCGCCTTCATCGCTGCGTCGAGCCGTGTTTCCACGCTGTCCATGTCTGCTATCAGCCGGGCGATGAGCACCAATACGTCTCCATATCAAAAACCGGTCGCGCTCATCGCAGGGCCGACGGCGAGCGGCAAGAGCGATCTCGCGGTCAGGCTGGCACAGCGACTCGAACAAGATGGCCGCCGGGGGGTGGTCGTCAATGCGGATAGCCAGCAGGTCTATCGCGACCTGCGCATCCTGTCCGCCCGCCCGACGGAACAAGAGATGGGCGGGATCGCGCATCGCCTGTTCGGAACCTGGGACGGAGCAGAGATTTGCTCGGCCGCCGAATGGGCCGACGCAGCGAAACAGGCGATCGGGCAAGTGCATGCGGATAACGCCGTACCGATCCTGTGCGGCGGGACAGGCCTGTACCTGCGCACATTGCTCGACGGTATCGCCCCGGTGCCAGAGATCGCTCCAGACATTCGCGAGGCGGTGCGGGCTTTGACGCAAACGGAGGCGCGCGCCGCTCTGGAAACCGAAGACACGCAAGCAGCGTCCCGCCTCGCCCCGGCCGATGCCACGCGAACCGCGCGGGCGCTCGAAGTCGTTCGTTCGACCGGGCGAACGCTGAGCGAGTGGCAGAAACACAAGTCCGGCGGCATCGGGCAGGAAGTCACACTGCACCCTCTGGTTCTTCTGCCCGATCGTGATTGGCTCTTCGCCCGCTGCGACTTGCGGTTCGAACGCATGCTGGATGCCGGGGCCATCGAGGAAGTCGAGGCGCTGCTTGCCCGCCACCTCGATCCGGGCCTGCCCGTGATGCGCGCCATTGGCGTACCGGAAATCGCCGCCCTCCTCCAAGGCGAACTATCGCGGGCTCAAGCTATCGCCGCTGGCCAGACCGCAACGCGCCAGTATGCCAAACGGCAATACACATGGTTCCGTAACCAGCCACCGGATGACTGGCCGCGCACGGATAACAAAATTGATGCAGAACGCGATTTTTTTGTTTCATTATTTCAAAATGACGGTTGACCGTGAAATTCAACACACCTATTTAAAGCAAAGTCGGTCCGGCGCTATAGACCCCAGCGCCGGGCCGATTTGTGTCTCTTGAACACCGTGAAACGGGTCGGAGGGTAAAGTGAACAAAGAGCGCAGCGGCGCCGCTATCCTGATCGAATGCCTCAAACGGCAGGGTGTCGAATTCGTCTTCGGCTATCCCGGCGGCGCGGTGCTGCCGATCTACGACGAGCTCTTTGCCGATGAGGATATCCGCCATATCCTGGTGCGCCACGAAGCAGGCGCGGCGCACGCCGCCGAAGGCTATGCCCGCTCTACCGGGAAGCCCGGCGTGGTACTGGTGACCAGCGGCCCGGGGGCTACCAATGCGGTCACCGGCATCGCCGATGCCTATATGGATTCGATTCCCATGGTGGTGATCACCGGGCAGGTCCCCACCGCGCTCATCGGCACCGACGCCTTTCAGGAAGCCGATACCGTCGGACTGACCCGCCACTGCACCAAGCACAACTACCTCGTAAAAGACCCCGAACGCCTTGGCGCGACGATCGAGGAAGCTTTCCGCATCGCCACTTCGGGCCGCCCCGGTCCGGTGGTGATCGATATCCCCAAGGATGTGCAAATCGCGTCGGCGCGGTGGGATGAGCAGGACGATACCCCCCTGCCCTCGCACCGCTACCAGCCACGCATGGTCGGCGCGGCGGACGAGATCGCCGAAGCTGTCGAAATGCTCGCGACGGCAGAGCGTCCCGTGCTCTATACCGGCGGCGGCGTTATCAATGCCGGACCCAAGGCAAGCGAATTGCTGCGCCAGTTGCAAGCGGCAACCACTGCCCCGGTGACGAGTACGCTGATGGGCCTCGGCGCGTTTCCCGCCGATCATCCCGACTGGCTCGGCATGTTGGGCATGCATGGCACCTACGAAGCGAATATGGCCATGAACCGCGCCGATCTGATCGTTGCGGTAGGAGCCCGCTTCGACGATCGCGTGACGGGGCGGCTCGACGCCTTCGCTCCGCAAGCCAAGAAGATTCACATCGATATCGACCGCGCGAGCATCAACAAGATCGTGCCAGTGGATCTCGGAATCGTGGGCGATTGCGCGCATGTCCTCGAGCAGTTGGTGGAGGCTTGGGGCAGCCGGAAGGGATGCGATCTGTCCGAGTGGAAGGCCCGCATTCTCGGCTGGAAAGCGCGCGACTGCCTTGCCTATCCCGAGCGCAGCGGCGATCTCATCATGCCGCAGAAGAGCATCGAGCGTCTCCGCGCGCTGACCGGCGATCGCGATCCGATCATCACCACCGAAGTCGGCCAGCATCAGATGTGGGCGGCGCAGTATTTCGGTTTCATGGGGCCGAACAAATGGCTTACCAGCGGCGGTCTCGGGACGATGGGCTACGGCCTGCCCGCTGCCATCGGTGCGCAATTGGGCAATCCCGACAGCCTCGTGATCGATATCGCGGGGGAAGCGTCGATCCAGATGAATATCCAGGAACTTGGCACGGCCAGCCAGTATCGCCTGCCGGTGAAGGTTTTCATCCTCAACAACGAATATATGGGCATGGTCCGCCAATGGCAGGAGCTGACCTATGAAAGCCGGTATTCGAACAGCTATTCGGACAGCCTGCCCGATTTCGTGAAGCTTGCCGAAGCCTATGGCTGGAAGGGCATCCGGATCGAGGATGAAAGCCAGCTCGACGCCGGGATCGAGGCCATGCTGGCGCATGACGGGCCGGTGATGGTCGATTGCCAGGTGGCCAAGGAAGCCAATTGTTTCCCCATGATCCCGAGCGGCGCCGCCCATACCGAGATGCTGCTTTATGGCGATCAGGTCGAAGGCACCATGGACGACGAAGCGAAGGCGCTGGTGTGATGGGCATGCAACCGATATTTCCGCCCTCATTCGCGGATCGCGCGGAACGCCGCGTCTGGTTCAATCGCCAGGACGCGGAGCGACTGCTCGATTGGATCGAGGATACCGGCCACCGCTTCCTCGGCATGGAGGTTGCGCAGAAGCAAGCGGACGAGGCATGGGTTCTCTTGCCCGACAGCCTCGACCTCAGCCGCCAGACAGATAACTTCGAGGCAGTACGCATGGGCCGCGTCTTTCTTGCCGAATATGACGGCGATGGACGGATGTTCGAACCTGTGTGGCAGGATCGTGAGCAATGAAGATCGAAGAACAGACCGCCGAACGGCACGTTCTCAACGTCATCGTGGACAACGAAGCCGGCATTCTCGCCAAAATCTCCGGCATGTTCACCGCGCGGGGCTACAACATCGACAGCCTGACCGTGGCCGACATATCCGAAGACCACGCGATCAGCCGCATCACCATCGTGACGCGCGGACCGGAACCGGTCATCGACCAGATCCGCGCGCAGCTCGAACGGCTGGTGCCGGTGCACAAGGTCATCGACCTGACCGAAAGCGGCGCCCATGTGGAACGTGAGCTTGCGCTGGTGAAAGTGGCGGGCAAAGGCGAAAATCGGGTGGAAGCGCTGCGGATTGCGGAGCTTTTCCGTGCCAATGTGGTCGACACCACTACGCAAAGCTTTGTTTTCGAACTCACCGGCTCTCGCGACAAGGTCGACAGCTTCATCGCATTGATGCGCGAACTCGGCCTCGTCGAGGTGGGCCGCTCGGGGATCGTCGGAATGCTGCGCGGGGCCGATTCCGACTGATCGGCGGTAAGATTACTTCGTCGCCCTGAAATCAGGTAGCCTTTCGCCAACCTCGCTTCCAGGGTCCGTCCATCCTCCGGCAACTCCGTCAAGGCCGAAGGATAGATATCGAAATACGTTTAGGATGACGGTTCATTTTACGAAGGTGCGAACATGCAAGTTTATTACGACGCCGATTGCGACACCGGGCTGATCAAGGACAAGAAGGTCGCCATCGTCGGCTATGGCAGCCAGGGTCATGCCCATGCGCAGAACCTGCGCGATAGCGGTGTTGGCGAAGTCGTCATCGCGCTGCGCGAAGGCTCGGCAACGGCCAAAAAGGCCGAAGGCGCGGGTTTCACCGTGAAGACTGTCTCGGACGCGGCGGAATGGGCCGACGTGCTCATGATCCTCGCGCCCGACGAGCATCAGGCCGCAATCTATGCCAATGAAGTCGCGGGCAAGATGAAGCCGGGCAGCGCGCTCGCCTTCGCGCATGGCCTCAACATTCATTTCGGCCTGATCGATCCGCCCGCCGATATCGATGTCATCATGATCGCGCCCAAGGGTCCCGGTCACACCGTGCGCGGCGAGTACATCAAGGGCGGCGGCGTCCCGTGTCTCATCGCCGTCCATCAGGAAAGCGAGCAATCGGGCGGCCAGGGTTTCGCCAAGCAGCTTGCCCTGTCCTACGCCAGCGCGGTGGGCGGCGGGCGCTCGGGAATTATCGAGACCGATTTCAAGGAAGAGTGCGAGACCGACCTTTTCGGCGAACAGGCCGTGCTATGCGGCGGGATAACCCATCTGATCCAGGCCGGTTTCGAAACGCTGGTCGAAGCTGGCTACGCGCCCGAGATGGCCTATTTCGAATGCCTCCACGAGACGAAGCTGATCGTCGACCTTCTCTATGAAGGCGGAATCGCCAACATGCGCTATTCGATCTCGAACACCGCAGAATATGGCGACATCAAAACCGGCCCGCGCATCATTACCGACGAGACCAAGGCCGAAATGAAGCGCGTTCTGGCCGACATCCAGTCGGGCCGCTTCGTGAAGGACTTCGTGCTCGACAACCAGGCGGGGCAGCCCGAGCTGAAGGCAAGCCGCAAGGCCGCCGCCGCCCATCCGATCGAGCAGACCGGCGCCCAGCTGCGTGCCATGATGCCCTGGATCGGCGCCAACAAGCTGGTCGACAAGGATAAGAACTGAGCTAGGATCGCGCTCATGGAGGGAGAGACCATGAGCGCGACCGACAGCCTGCCCTTTGCGTGCCAATGCGGTGCCGTGACCGGCGTCGTTCGGAAGGCCAGCCCATCCGAAGGCGATCGGGTGGTATGTCACTGTGTCGATTGCCGCGATCTTGTCCGCCATCTTGGACAGGAAGAGCGCGTGCTCGACGATCTGGGCGGCACCGATCTCTACCAATCCCGCTGCGCCCGGGTCGAATTGCATTCCGGCCGCGAAAACCTCGCCAGCCTGCACATGACGGAAGGCAAGACACTACGCTGGTACACGACCTGCTGTAACTCGCCGCTGTTCAACACCTACGCCAATGGCAAAGTGCCCTATGTGACAACGATTCTCGCAAACACCGATCCCGCACGGTGCGATGCTCTGCTGGGCAGCCCCATCGGCCATGTCTTTCTCGAACAGGCAACAGGTGCTGCAAGCGCTCTCACCGCCATGCCGTTCAACCGCCTGATGCGCCGGTTCTTCGGACGGATGATCAAGGATATGCTGAGCGGCGATCGTCGGCGAAGCGCCCTGTTCGATGCCGAAACGCTTGAACCCATCGCCCCGCCGCGCCACCTGTCGCGGGCCGAACAGCAGGCGCTCGGCCGCATATGAAGCTCACCGACTGCCACAATATCGACGACTTCCGGAAGCTCGCGAAACAACGCCTGCCCTGGCCGGTGTTCGACTATATCGACGGCGCGGCGGATGACGAGATCACGAAGCCGCGCAATACCAGCGCCTTCGACGAGGTCGACCTGGTGCCCGACGTGCTGGCAGGCGTCGCCGAAATCGACACCTTTCGCAAAATTATGGGCCGAGAAAGCGCCCTTCCCCTGATTCTCAGCCCGACCGCGTTGCAGCGCGCCTTTCACCGCGATGGCGAGCGTGCGGTGGCGAAAGCGGCGGAGAAATTCGGCGTGTGGTTCGGCATTTCCAGCCTCGCCACGCACTCGATCGAAGAAATCGCCGCGCTCACCAGCGGCCCCAAGCTGTTCCAGCTCTACGTCCACAAGGATAGGGGCCTCAACACCAGCATGATCGAGCGCTGCCAAGCGGCCAAGTTCGATGCGCTCGTATTGACGGTCGACACGATCGTGTCGGGCAAGCGCGAACGGTGCCTGCGCTCGGGCTTCACCACCCCGCCTCGCTTCACACCGTCCGCTCTGTGGAGCTATGCCACTCGGCCGCGCTGGACGCTGGACTACGTCTTCGGCCCGAAATTCCGCCTGCCGAACCTCGACGGACATGTACAGGAGGGCACCGGCAAAGCCGTCAGTATCCAGGACTATTTCAACACGATGCTCGACACGAATATGGACTGGAATACCGCCGCCCGTATTCGGCAGGACTGGGGCGGCACTTTCGCGCTGAAAGGGGTGATGAGCGTCGCCGACGCGCGCCGCGCGGTCGAGATCGGGGCGGATGCGATCTGGATATCGAACCATGGCGGCAGGCAACTCGACGGCAGCCGCGCGCCTTTCGATCAGCTTCGCGAGATCGTCGACGCGGTCGGCGGCGAAATCGAAATCATCCTCGACGGAGGCGTACGGCGCGGAACGCATGTTCTCAAGAGCCTTGCCGCGGGCGCGACGGCGGCTTCGGGCGGGCGCCTGTATCTCTATGCCCTCGCTGCAGCCGGTCAGCCCGGCGTCGAGCGTGCGCTGACCATCCTCAAGGAAGAAATCGAACGCGCAATGCGCCTGATGGGCGTGACCTCGGTCGACCAGCTCACGCCCGACCGATTGCGCTATCGCCAGGGCTAGTTAGACCGTTCAACGCTTCGGGAAAATCGGGCGATCTCTTTGGAAACGGCTTCCTCGCGTCCAACCCACACATGCCCCCCAGTCCCGTAGAGCACGAGCCGGGAGTTCGGCATGATCTGATTGAGCTGACGCGCCGTCCCGGCGGTTCCGAACAAATCATCCTCTGCCGAGATGATCAGCGTAGGCACCCTGATTGAGCTGTAGTCGATTTCAGTCGGCGACCCGGCAAGGCGACCATCGGCTAACATCCCCTCAGTTCTCCGGCTGATAGGCAACATGCCTTCCGCAATGTCGCTCACGCGCTCTCGCTGATCCCTCGTGGCGCCACCCACAAGTGTCGGATCGGTCGCGAGCAGGGTCTTGGTAACTTGGCCCGGAGCAAGGCTCAGAAGAGCCCAGTACAGAAAGTCGGACCCAGCGAGACGAGCGACGAACGCCTTCTCCCATGCGGCCATTTCGACCGGGTCGCGGTCATTCAAATTGCTGGCAGGAACGAGCAATACCAGTGCCCGGCATCGTTCGGGATGGCGCAGGGCAAAGGCCGCGGCGAAGTTAGCGCCTGCCGACCCGCCGACCACGACCGCGTCTTCCACATCCAGCTTATCGAGCAGCGTTGCGAAGGCATCGGCCTGAAGGTCGGGCGCGATGGGTTCGGGTGCGCTCTGCAAATAGCCGAACCTCGACGGTGCGATGACGCGAAAACCGCGCTCGTGAAGATCGCCGGCGAAAAGCAGCCCCTGGTCGAACCCCCCGCCCGTCCCGTGAATCATCAGAAGGGGGCTGCCCGTTCCCTGCTCGGCATACTCCAGACGGCCCTGCGGCGTTTCGATGACCTTGCTGCGGCCGGTCAACCGCTCTTCAGCGGCAGCCAGGTCCAGGCGATATCGCACCCCGACCACCATCGCGACGAGAAGGATGGCTACGAGGGACACAACCCATAGCCGCTTCGAGATCGGCATGTGCCGCACCCTATTGCATTCGTGCGAAGCAGGCGCGCAACTCCGCAACGAACAGTTCGGGTTGCTCCCACGCGGCGAAATGGCCACCCGCGTCGAGATCGTTCCAGTAGACGAGATTGGTCAGTGTGCGTTCGACCCAAGCGCGCGGTGCGGGCAATATCTCTTTCGGGAAGGTACTGACACCGGCAGGGATGGCCACAGTGCCTCCGCCGAGCTTGGCGAAGCTTTCCCAATAGAGCCGCGCCGCCGAGGCGCCCGTCTTCGGCAGCCAGTAAAGCATGATGTCGTCCAGCACCTGATCCATCGACAGCGCATCCCAGGGCGAGCCGTCATTGTCGGTCCAGTAATAGACCTTCTCGAGTATCCACGCGGCAAGACCGATGGGGGAATCGACCAGCGAATAGCCGATCGTCTGCGGGCGAGTGCTCTGCTGCTTCGAATAGCCGGAATCCCATTCCCGATAAAAACCGAGCCGCCGCATCGCTTCGAGCACCTGAGGGTCCTCGCTCCGCAGGTCTTCCGGTCCGGGCCTGCCGATCGGCATATTGAGGTGAATACCGTTGCACCCCTGCGGTGCAAGTTGCCCTATGGCGGTCGTCACTGCCGCGCCCCAATCGCCGCCCTGCGCCACCCAACGGGTGTAGCCGAGGCGCTGCATGAGTTCGGACCATGCGCGCGCAATCCGCTCGACACCCCAGCCCGTCGCCGACGGCTTCTGTGAAAAACCGTGGCCAGGCAGCGACGGCGCCACCACGTGGAACGCCGCCGCCTCCGGGTCCGTGGGTTCGGCCAACTCCTCGATGACCCCGAGGAACTCGACCACTGATCCCGGCCAGCCATGGGTAATCACCAGCGGCACCGCATCCTCGCGGCTTGAGCGTTTGTGCAGAAAATGAATATCGAGCCCGTCGATCTCGGTCATGAATTGACCGATCTCGTTCAACCGCGCCTCGCACCGCCGCCAGTCATATTCGATCCTCCAATAGGCGACCAGTTCTTTAAGGGCCGCCATTTTCGTGCCTTGAGACCAGTCGTGGACCGGCTCCTGCTCGGGCCAGCGAGCATGGTCGAGCCTGTCGGCGAGCGCCACCAGTTCACCGTCCGGAACAGTCAGCTCAAACGGCCTGATTGCGCTCATCCCTACTCTCCGGTCGCCTTTTTGGAAGCCGCGACCACTCGGCTCATATCGGCCAGCAGAATCGTGCTGGTCGCCTTGGCGAGTATGGTTCCGTCCGCGTCCTTGAGGTGCCCCTCGTAGAAGCTGGTG
>CAMYIQ010000161.1 GCA_947258465.1 uncultured Erythrobacter sp. | reverse complement strand
CGAAGCCGAGCTGCGGTATCTCGTCGATCAGGAATATGCCCGCACTGCCCAAGACGCGCTCTGGCGGCGCAGCAAACTCGGCCTGCACCTGCCCGCCGAAGCGCAGCAGGCAGTGGCCGACTGGTTCGCCGCCCGGGCATGATGCGACGTTACGGAACCAAGGACTTTCACAAAGCTTGAAAGCGAAACCCCGCTGGTCCAAGTGGCCCGGGATAGCCCTCTTGTCACCCGGAGTCGTATGGCCCTGCATGATCCTGTTCGCCTGCCCGCAATTTCCCGCGACACCGTCCGCGACGCCTATCGCGCGGAGGAGAACGCCTGCGTGGCCGAACGCCTGGCGCAAGCGGCAGGCGCCAGCGCGAAACACGAAGAGGCGGCCCGCATCGCGGTCTGCCTGATCGAAGAAGCGCGCCAGCACAAAGCCAGCGGGATCGACGCGTTCCTGCACCAATACGGCCTTGCGACCGAGGAAGGCGTCGCGCTGATGTGCCTCGCCGAGGCACTATTGCGGGTGCCCGATGCCGCTACCGCCGATGCGCTGATCCGCGACAAGATAGGCGATATCGACTGGGCCGAACACATGGGTGAAAGCTCGTCCACTTTCGTCAATGCGGCGACATTCTCGTTGATGCTGACGGGGGAGGTCCTGGAGCGTCCCGAAGAAGCCCAGAAGGGCATGCGCCGGACGCTTAAGAATGCGGTAACACGGCTTGGAGAACCGGTCATTCGCAAGGCCACCTTGCAGGCTATGCGCATTCTGGGCGGGCAATTCGTATATGGCCGTACGATCGAAGAATCGCTCAAACGCGCCAAACCCGAACGTGCCCGTGGCCTGACGCACAGCTTCGACATGCTCGGCGAAGCGGCGATGACCTATGATGATGCCGAACGCTATAGGGTGAATTATCACAAGGCGATCGAGCGGCTGGCAACGCAAGCGACCGGTGACATGCGCACGTCACCCGGTATTTCGGTCAAGCTGTCGGCGTTGCATCCGAAATACACCTTCCTTCATGCCGATCTGGCAGTGGCCGATCTGCTGCCGATCGTCCGCGAACTCGCCAGCGCCGCGCGGGATGCGAATATACATTTCACGATCGATGCCGAAGAGGCGGATCGGCTCGAGCTTTCGATGGATCTGATCGAAGCGCTGGCACGCGACGATAGTCTGTTCACGCGCCCCGACGGTAGCCGCTGGGAAGGTTTCGGCCTAGCCATCCAGGCCTATCAGAAACGCGGCGTTCCGATGGTCGACTGGACCGCCCGCCTTGCGCGCAAATATGATCGCAGATTTTTCGTGCGACTGGTGAAAGGCGCCTATTGGGACACCGAAATCAAGTTCAGCCATGTCGGCGGCTTCACCGATTTTCCGGTCTTCACGCGTAAGCTCGCAACCGATGTCAGCTATCTCGCCTGCGCGGAGAAAATGCTTGCGGCGGACGATGCGATTTACCCCGCCTTCGCCACGCATAACGCTTATACGATCGGTGCGATCAAGGCGCTGGCCGGTTCCAAACCGCTCGAGTTCCAGCGTCTGCACGGAATGGGCGAGGATATTTACGGCGCGCTGGCGCAGATGGAAGGCAATGCCCGTACCAATGTACGGATCTATGCGCCCACCGGCACACATAAGGATCTGCTCGCCTATCTCGTGCGCCGATTGCTCGAGAACGGCGCCAACAGCTCCTTCGTCAACCGTATGGCCGACGCCGAAGTGCCCGCAGCCGAGCTGGCGACCGATCCGGTAGCCGAACTCGCCGCACTCGAACCCTATCGCAACCCGGCCATTCCGCTACCCGCGGACATCTTCCCCGATCGACGCAATTCGGCCGGCGTCGACCTGTCCGACCCGCTGGTGCTCGAACCGCTGCAGGAACGCCTCGCCGCACTCGAAAACAGGCATTGGGAGGCCGAACCGACCTTCATGTCGGGGGCGGAGAGCGAGAGCGCGCCGATCAACAAACCGCACGATCTGACTGCCGAAGTCGGTACACGGCGCGACACGCTCGATTTCGAGGTCGAGGAGGCCATCACTCGCGCCGAAGCGATCCAGCCCGGCTGGGACCGGCTGGGGGGCGAGAAGCGCGCGCTGCTGCTCGAAGCGGCGGCAGACCTGTTCGAAGAGCATACCGACGAGTTCCTCAGCCTGTGCCAGCGCGAAGCGGGCAAGACGCTGATGGATGCGGTGCTCGAACTGCGCGAAGCGGTCGATTTCCTTCGCTTCTACGCCAATGAGGCGCGCCGCCTGTTCACCCGCCCGATGCCGCTACCCGGCCCGACGGGCGAGGAAAACCGCCTCAGCCTGCACGGGCGCGGGGTCTTCGCCTGCATCAGTCCCTGGAACTTTCCACTGGCCATTTTCATCGGCACGCCGGCGGCCGCACTCGCCGCAGGCAATACGGTCGTCGCCAAGCCGGCCGAACAGACTCCGCTGATCGCGGCGCTGGCCGTGCGCCTGTGCCACGAGGCGGGCATTCCCGAAGAAGCTTTCCAGCTCCTTCCGGGCGCCGGCGATGTGGGTGAGTTCATCACCTCTGACCCACGTATCGCAGGCGTCGCCTTCACCGGCTCGACCCAGACCGCGCAGGCAATCAACCGCAGCCTGGCTTCGCGCGACGGCCCCATCGCCACATTGATCGCTGAAACCGGCGGACAGAATGCGATGATCGTCGATTCGACGGCGCTGCCAGAACAGGTCACGCGCGATGTCATCGCCTCCGCTTTCCAGAGCGCGGGCCAGCGCTGTTCGGCGCTGCGCGTCCTCTACATTCAGGACGACGTCTACGACGAGATGCTGCGCATGATCCGCGGCGGGTTCGAGGCGCTGACCATCGGCAATCCCGAACATCTGGCGACCGACGTCGGCCCGGTGATCGATCCCGACGCCAAGGCTGCGCTCGAACGCCATGTCGCGCGCCGCAAGAAAGGCGGCCGTCCGGTCTGGCGCCGCCGCCTGCACCGCGGCGCCAGCGCGGGGTGCTTCGTTTCTCCGACGATTATCGAGATGGATTCGATCCTCGACCTGAGGCGCGAGAATTTCGGTCCCGTGCTCCACGTGGTCCGGTGGAAGGCGAGCGATCTCGAGCAGGTCGTCGCCGACATCAACGCCACCGGTTTCGGCCTTACACTCGGCCTCCACAGCCGCAATGACGATGTACGCGCCTTCGTCGAAGACCGCGCCAAGGTCGGCAATTTCTACGTCAACCGGAATCAGATCGGTGCAGTGGTCGAAAGCCAGCCCTTCGGCGGCGAGGGCCTTTCCGGCACCGGCCCCAAGGCGGGCGGCCCGCACTATGTCCAGCGCTTCGCCACCGAACGCGTGGTGTGTATCGACACGACCGCCGCAGGAGGCAACGCGACGCTGCTGGCGAGTTAATGGGCGGATAAACTTCCCGGGCCGCTTGCTCCTTTGGCGCGGCTCGGGAATCGTCTGCGAATGGCGATTCTTTCCGACAAGTGGATCCGCGACAAGGCGCAGAACGAAGGCATGATCGAGCCCTTCGTCGAGGCGCAGCGGCGCGAGGGTGTTATCAGCTACGGGCTGTCGAGCTATGGTTACGACGCGCGCGTGGCGCCCGAATTCAAGATCTTCACCAATGTCGACAGCGCGGTGGTCGATCCCAAGGATTTCGCCAGCAACAGCTTCGTCGACCGCGAAACCGAAATTTGCGTGATTCCACCCAACAGCTTCGCGCTCGCCCGCACGGTCGAGTATTTCCGCGTGCCCGAAGACGTGCTGGTCATCTGCCTCGGCAAGAGCACCTATGCGCGCTGCGGGATCATCGTGAACGTCACCCCGCTCGAACCGGGCTGGGAAGGCCATGTGACGCTGGAGTTTTCGAATACCACGCCGCTCCCGGCCAAGATTTACGCCAATGAAGGCGCGTGCCAATTCCTCTTCCTCAAGGGCAATGAGCGCTGCGAAACAAGCTATAAGGACCGTGCGGGCAAATATATGGGCCAGCGCGGGGTAACACTGCCGAGGCTCTAGACACTCACACAGCCTGTCTCGAGGCAATCCTCGCTCGAAAGCGTTGCCTGCCGATGACATCGGGTCGAACCGAAAGGTGGCCCCTCATGCCTTGCACGCCGTAACGGCTTTGACTCTCCCTTCGCCCACGCGCATTCATACGAACGAAGGAGAGACTACCCATGGCCACCAGCGAATTCGACATCATCGTTTATGGCGCGACCGGATATACCGGCCGCCTGGTTGCCGAGCATTTCGTACGCGAATACGGCAATCGTGACGGCGGGCCGAAATGGGCGATGGCCGGGCGGAGCATGGACAAACTCGAAGCCGTCCGCGACGAAATCGGCGCGCCCAAATCGACCCCGCTGGTGATTGCCGATGCCGACGATCCCGCGAGCCTCGAGGCGATGTGCGGACGGACCAAGGTGGTTCTCACCACTGTCGGCCCTTACCAGCTCTATGGCGATAAGCTGGTCGCGGCCTGCGTGAAGACCGGCACCGACTATGCCGATTTGTGCGGCGAACCCGCCTGGATGCGCGAACAGATCGATCTCCATCATGAGGCCGCTGCAAAATCGGGCGCGCGGATCACGTTCTCGAGCGGCTTCGATTCGATTCCTTTCGATCTCGGCGTTCTGATGCTTCAGAAGGAAGCGGTGGCACGCCATGGTTCGCCCGCGCCGCGCGTCAAAGGCCGGGTGCGCGCCATGCAGGGGACCTTTTCGGGCGGCACCGCAGCCAGCCTGACCGCGACGATGAAAGCGGCGGCGAAGAACCCGGGCATCATCAAGGTGTTGAACGACCCCTTCGGCCTGACGCCGGGCTTCGAGGGCCCCGACCAGCCCAGCGGGATGATCCCGCGCCACGAGGCGGAGCTCGACAAATGGGCCGCGCCCTTCATCATGGCGACGATCAACACCAAGAACGTCCACCGCACCAATTTCCTGCGCGGCCACCCCTATGGCAAGGATTTCCGCTATGACGAAATGATGCTCACCAGTCCGGGCGAAGCGGGCAAGGCAGCCGCCAATGCGGTGGTCGAAATGCTCAAGAACCCGTTCGGCGCCAAACCGCCCAAGCCCGGTGAGGGGCCGAGCAAGGAAGAACGCGAGAACGGCTATTACGACGTGCTGTTCATCGGCGAATGGCCCGACGGCAAACGGCTTCATTACGGGGTAAAGGGCAAATACGATCCGGGTTACGGTTCGACCAGCCGGATGCTGGCCGAAACCGGCATGGCGCTGCTCGACAGCGATGCGGAAGGCGGAGTCGGCACGCCCGGTTCGTTCCTCGGCGAAGCGCTGGTCGAGCGGCTGCGGGACCATGCGGAGCTGACCTTCGCGGTAGAGGAGTAGGAACCACCAGGCCGCAGCGGGTTTGACAGAGCATCACACGGGGAGAGAACCAATGGCAGCCATCACCGCGATAATCGGGCGCATCCTGCTCGGCGCACTGTTCGTCTTCGCCGGATTCGGCAAGGTCATGGATACTGCGGGGACCGCCGCTTATATGGAAGCGGAATCGCCCTTTCCGGGCAGCCTTGCGCTGGCGGTGGGCGTGTTCGAGATCGTAGCCGGGCTGGTGCTGGCTAGCGGCTTTATGACGCGTATCGCCAGCCTTGCATTGATCGTCTTCACGGCGCTCGCCACTTTGTTCTTCCACGAGAAGGTCACCGATCAGGTTCAGGCCGCGATGGCGCTGAAGAACCTGGCCATCATCGGCGGTCTGCTGATGGTCTTCGCCTATGGCCAGGTGCGCGGGCGGATCGGCGTTGTCGACGAGCGCGCGAAGCGGCTCGACGCCGAAGTCCGCGCCGCGCATGCCGAAGGCAAGGCCGAAGGCGCTGGTGCAGCCAGCAGCGACTAGAAGCTGGCGCGCACGCTCGCGCTGATATTGCGGCCCGCCAGCGGCACGAAATCCTTCGTGAAGCTGGTGTGGCGGCGGCCCGTGACGTCGAAGATGTTGTCGGCCTTCACGATCAAGCTGACATTCGGGTTGTCGCGCAGCGGCCGCCATGTGATCGCGGCATTCACATGGGTGAAGCCCTCGGTCGCGGTCTCGAACGGCGCGACCTTTCGCTGATCGTCGAACCACTCCACCTCGCCGCGCAGGTCGAAATCGCCCGTAGACGCGGTCAGCGCGCCGGACAGGCTCAAAGGCGGAATACGCGGAACCGAATTGCCGTCGGACAGCTTGGCGCGGACATATTCGCCGCGCAACTCGGTACCGAATGCGATATTGCCGTCATCGTAGAACTCGTAATCGATCTCGCCTTCGACGCCCGTGTAGGTCGCATCCTGCTGGCGATAAGCGAAGACGGGCAGCTCATCTTCCTCGGTGCCGGTGGCGCTCAGATAGATGAAATCGTCGAACCAGTTCTTG
>CAMYIQ010000160.1 GCA_947258465.1 uncultured Erythrobacter sp. | reverse complement strand
TGATCCGTTCCTGGCTCATTTCGACCCATTCGCTGGTGCCGATGGTTTCGCCGACTTTCTCGTCCAGATCCGGCGGGCTCCGGCGCGCCTCTCCTGTATCCACAAACGTGGGTTTCGCGCGACTCCGGCCGCGCGATGCGAGGCGTGTCATGGCGCATGGAAAGAGGGTGCGCAACCGCATCGAATGTGCCGCTACGGCATGGCGAGCCTCTGCTGTCGTTGAGAAAGCGCCCGTGCATATTGAGCCGATTCGCACGACCGCTATGGTCGCATCAGGGGGGCACGAGCCGCCGCGGAACGGGAGGATCATGGCGGGACGGATGGTTACTGGATTGCTTCGCCCCGCAATCGGGGTTCCGCTGGTAGCGGCGATTGTCGCGCTCGCCGAGCTCCTTGTCGCGAACCGCAAGTTCGGTGTCTTCACCGGCGGCTTCGGGCAGTCGAGTGCAGTCGACACCCCTGGCGAGATCGCCCTCTTCGCTCTGGGCTTCGTGCTCGCCCAGCTCGCCATCGCGCTGCTGGCATGGAAAATCGCGGCGAGGCTCGCTAGATCCTCGGGCGCACAGGCGGCGGTTCTGCATTTCGCCTTTCTTTACGGCGGGATAAGTCTGCTGATCCTGAGCCTCCAGTACCAATTGCACTCCTATTTCAGCGATGCGGTCAGCTTCGCCCTGCTCAAGCAGTTGGGAGGGGGAAGCGCCACCGACGCGCTGCTCTTCGCCAAAAACGAAATCATGCTGGGGCTGGTAGCCCTCGCCGCCTTCCTCTTCGCATGGTGGGTCGCGGCCCGGTTGCTGCATCGGCTGACCGGGCCGCAGCCCGCGCTTGAGGCCACCAGGCCCGGATGGCATAAGGTCGCTGCCATATGGCTTTTGCTTATAGGCGGGCTGCTCGTCATTCCGCGGATCGGCGGGGATGGGGCACGCGGGCTGGAGCGCATCATGGCCTGGCAGGCGCTGGGCGACCTGCTCTCGCTGGCGAGCGATTTCGATGGCGACGGCTATGGGCTGGCGGGGCGCGTGATCGACCCGCACCCCTTCGACGAAGCGCGCCATCCGCTTGCGCTGGACGTGCCCGGCAATGGCATCGACGAGGATGGGTATGGCGGCGACCTCGCGCTCGTCCCCGTTCCCGGCATTCTTCCCGAAACGCCGTTGAGCGGCGAAAAACCGCATCTCGTCATCGTAGTGCTCGAAAGCACCCGGGCGGACGTGCTGGGAAAACAGATCGACGGGCAAATGGTCGCCCCGAATCTTGCCCGGGTGGCCGCGCAGGGCGGCGCCATCGCCCCCGCCTATAGCCATGTCGGCTTCACCACTGCCTCACTCAAATCGCTATTCGCCGGTAGTCTGGTCGTTCCTCCGGGCTCGCCGAGCCTGTTCCGCGAACTCGACCGGAGCGGCTACGAAATCGGCGTGTTCTCGGGCCAGCCGGAAGATTTCGGCGGTATTTCGGAAGCGGTCGGAATGCGCGAGGCCGCCGATCATTTCGTCGATGCGGAACTGCTCAAGGAGCAGCGTGCTTTCAGCTTCGCCGCGCAAGGCTCATTGCTGATCGACGAGAACATCGTGCTGGACCGGTTCGATGACCTGCTGGGCGATCCCGCCACCTGGGCGACGCCGCAATTCGTCTACCTCAACTTCCAGACTCCGCATTTCCCCTATCACCATAAGGGGGTGCCCGAACGCTTCGCGCGCCCGCCGCTGGAACGCGGCCAGATCAGCGCGGAGAACCGGGACGCGCTCCAGAGAACCTATTGGAACGCGGTGGCCTACAGCGATGCCGCACTCGGGCGCCTCATCGATCGCCTCCAGTCTATGGGCGTATGGGACGATACGGTCCTGGTGGTCACCGGCGACCATGGAGAGGCGCTGTTCGAAGAAGGGTTCCTGGGGCATGGCCACATCATCAATGATCGCCAGAACGCGACCTTTTTCGCCAGCAATCGACCGCTGGCGGGCGTTTCCGCACCCATTTCCCTGAGCGATTACCGGCGGATCATTCTGCGGATGCTCGGGGCCGAGGTGTCGGAGGAGCCGATTTTCGAGCCCTTCCTGCATATCGGCCCGCTCGAATCGCCCACAGCCATCGGCATGGCCGACCGGCGACTAGGCGTCATCTCGCTGAGGCTCGACAGCGGCGCGGCCTGCGTGACTGCGCAAGGCCGATGCCGGAACTACGCCTCGCTCGAGGGGGCCGAGCGCGAAGCATTCGATCAGCTGGTGGCGCGCTGGGGTTCGGAACGCTGGGCGGCGCGCCTGCGCGAACGGCGCGGCGCGGCGGCATCATCGCAGCGATTGAGGTAAGCCCACAACCCGCATTGCAGGCTGATGATCAGCAGCACCACCGGCTGATAGGCGATGCCCTGGAACAGCGATCCCACCAGCGCGATGACCTGCGCCATCTGCAACGCGCTTGCCAGCGGCGATTGCCAGCTCGCCCCTTCGCGCCCGCGCCAGCGGCGGCGGATCTTCTCCATCTGCCAAAGCCCGCTGGCATGTAGCCAGAGCCACAGGAACAGGCCCGGCCATCCCTGTTCGCCCAGCACCTCGAAGACCGACGAATGAAACGCGCGCGCGCGGTCGACCACGTCCTTGTATTCGACCATTGTGCTGCTGCCCTCTTCGCGCACCTGCGGCAAGCGATAGGCAAATTCGTTGCCACGATAGGAATCGAACCCGCCGCCCAGGGGGTTTTCCAGCGCGTATTCATAAGTCCAGCCCCACACAGCGAGCCGAGTCGAGGCGGACTGATCTTCCTCATGCCCGGCTATCAGCCCCATGCGCTCGTAATAGCTTTGCGGCAGGAATGGCGCCGCGACCAGCACCAGCGCCGCCCCCCCGATAATGAAGGCCATCCGCCGTTTGACATCGCGCAGCAACAACAGCGCGAGCACGCCGATGCACAGGAGGCCCGTGCGCGCCTCGGTCCCCACCGGGATCAGCAGGCAGGCAAAGATGAGCGCCCAGCCGAACAGCCTCACGCGCCAGTCGGGCGGGAAGATCCGGCCATGGTTCATGAACCACCAGATGATCGGGATCAGCGCGATGGCCACCGTGACGAGTGTCGAACTTTCATAAATGTTCGAATTGTCGTTCACGAAGAAATAGAGGCTACCGTACCCTCCGCCGCCGAGCGCGGTCTTGAGCCCTGCCGAAATGATTATCGCCCCCGCGGTCAGCGTCACCACCAGCGTCGCAATTTCGATCCTGAGCCGGGTGATCAGGGTGAAAGGCAGGAAGATCGCGAAGACCAGCGCACGCCAGACCCATTCCCATTTGGTGGCTGCCTCCACGGGAAAATCGGCCCATTGCAGCGTGAGGAAACACCAGCCGAGAAAAACGACCATGATACCTTGGCGCAAGGTGAAGCGGATCTGCGATTTCGTGTCTGTCACCGCCCATCCGACAAAGGCCAGGACGAAGGCGATGAGGGAAATCGGGAGCAGCGGGGTCAGCGTCCAGCCGATCTTCTGCGGGGCGAGGATGTCGATGTAAAGATAGGCCAGCACCCAGACGAAAGGACGCCGGAGTCCGAGCGCAAAGAGCGCCATCACGAACAGGAACAAGGCCAGGTCAAGCATCGGAGGCTCCGCCCCGCTCGCGGCGCGCACGACGGGCCGCGCGTCCTTTGGGCTTGTCCCCTGCAGATTCGGAACCGGGCGGATCCTCGCGATCGAGTTCATCGCGCGCAATCACGCGCAATATCCCGATGAGGATCAGCGCATGAGTCAGTCCGAGGGCGAGGTAATCGATCACTATGGGGTGCTTTCTCGCATGAACCCCTAATGCACCGGGGTTGACGCGGCGTTAAGTGTACTGTGTCACATCGGCGATCCCATGACCCGCATTCTGCATGTCCTCGACCATTCTCTGCCGCTGCACAGTGGCTATACCTTTCGCACGCGCGCTATCCTGAAAAGCCTGCGCGCTGCGGGCATGGAGGTTCGCGGCATTACCGGCGCGCGCCATTCGAAAGACGGTCCGGCAATCGAAGAGGTCGAAGGGCTTACCTTCCACCGGGTTAGCGATATCCCCTCCGGCCCGCCGGGTCTGCGCGAATGGCGCGAAATCGAATCGCTGCGAAAGGGTATCGAGGAACTGGCCGCCGATTGGCGCCCCGACATTCTGCACGCCCATTCGCCCGCGCTGTGCGGCATGGCGGGACTACGGGCGGCGCGCCGACTGGGCTTGCCCTTCGTCTACGAAATCCGCGCGTTCTGGGAAGATGCCGCTGTCGGCAACGGGACGGGACGCGAAGGATCGCTCAGATACCGCCTCACCCGGTCGCTCGAGAACCGGGTGGTGGCCGGGGCCGATGCAGTCTTCACCATTTGCGCGGGGCTACGCGACGATCTGGTGGCGCGCGGCCATGATAGCGCCAAGATCGATCTTTCGCCCAATGGTGTCGATCTCACCTTGTTCGGCGATGCCCCGCCGCGCGATGGCGCACTGGCCGAAGCGATCGGCATTGGCAGGGGGCCGGTGATCGGCTTTATCGGCAGCTTCTACGATTATGAGGGGCTCGACGATCTGATCGCGGCCATGCCCCTGCTGCACGAGCACCACCCGGCTGCCCAATTGTTGCTGGTGGGTAGCGGGCCGATGGACGAAGCACTGCGGGCGCAGGCTGCCGCGTCTTCGGCCGGGGAGACAATCGTCTTCACCGGGCGCGTCCCGCATTCCGAAGTCGAGCGGTATTATTCGCTCGTCGACGTGCTCGCCTATCCGCGCAAAAAATCGCGTCTGACCGATCTGGTGACTCCGCTGAAACCACTGGAGGCGATGGCGCAGCAGCGGATCGTCGCGGCGAGCGATGTCGGCGGACATCGCGAGCTGATCGAAGACGGCGTGACCGGATTGCTGTTTCCGCCCGACGATCCCCGGCGATCGCCGCAGCGCTGGCGCGCTTCATCGACGAGAAATATCGCTGGCCTGGCATGCGCGAGGCCGGACGGATCCATGTCGCCGAAAACCACGATTGGGCGCGAAACATCGATCGTTATCGGGCCGTTTACCAAGATCTGCTAGGAAACGAATCTTCCGCGGCCGCAGGAGCCGCATTGAACGGGTAATTGGGTAAGCGATGACTGCCGCCAAACGCACTGCGCCGATCAGCAGCCACCCCGCCTTCAAATGGGGCGTGGCCGCGTGGTTCGCATTGTTGCTCGGCCTGGGCCTCTTCGTCATGC
>CAMYIQ010000159.1 GCA_947258465.1 uncultured Erythrobacter sp. | reverse complement strand
GAAAAAGAAAGAAAAGAAGGCCAAGCCGAACTATTCGAAGGGCTTCATCGAAACCTACAAGCCGCTCGAAACGATCGCTGCGACCGAGCCGGTCGATTATCCGGCAATCAAGGCAAGCATCCCCGGCCTCGTGGCTGCCGTGGAGACCGAGGACGATCGGTATGCAGCAGGCAGTTTCATCTATTCCAATGGCGCCAAGAATGAAGATCAGGCAGCAGCCCTCCAGGGCATGGAAATGATGCTGAAGAGCGGCAAGGTTCCCGAGGACAAGATTGGCCAGTTCAATTTCGTCGCCGGGCAGGTGGCGTATGCCGCCAAGGATTATGCGAAGGCGCGCCCCTATTTCCAGGCTGCGGCCGACGCTGGCTATACCGATAACGACCCGATGATTTTCGTGGCGGAAAGTTATTTCGCCGAGAAACAGCCGCAACAGGGGCTGAGCTATCTCAGCGATCTGATCAATGCGAAAATCGCAGCGGGTGAGACCGTCGACGAAGGCTGGCTGCGGCGCGGGCTTGCGCAGGCCTATAATAACCAGCTCAACTCCGAGGTGAGGAAGTATTCCACCTGGTATGTCACCCAGCATCCGAGCGATGAGAGCTGGCGCGACGCGGTGGCGATTCTGCTCAATACGGGGGGCTATCAGAACCCGGAAATTCTCGATCTGCTTCGCCTGGGTCAGCGTGCCGGGGTTCTGAACGATGCCAAGCTCTATCTCGAATATATGGACGCCGCGGATTATCGCCGTCTTCCGGCGGAGGTCGTATCGCTCATCGACGAGGGGTATGCGAAGGGTGTTCTCGACAAGACCGATCCCTATGTCGTCGACACACGCCGCCAGGCTGCGGAACGTGCGGCCAAGGACCGGGCCGACCTGGCGAGTTTGAAGGCCGATGCGGACAAGGCTGGCGCCTCGATCAACACAGTTCTCGCTGCTGGCGATACGCTTCTCGGCCTGGGCGAACCGGCCAATGCCGAGACCTATTACGCGAAAGCGGTGGACATGCCGGGCGCAAACACGCCGATGGTCCTTACGCGCTTGGGCATCGCGCAATTCGACCAGGGCAAATTTGCCGAAGCGAAGGCGACTTTCGACAAGGTCGAGGGTGCCCGCAAGGCGATCGCCAATCTCTGGGCGATATACGCCACTCAACAGGCAAGCGGCGCCGCGATGTAAAGGCGGTACTCGGCCACCAAAAAAAGGGGGCGCGGACTTCGGTTCGCGCCCTTTTTTCGTCAGCGCAGCCGTTTCACGAAACTCTGGCCGTTGGCACGGCGCTCGACCGAAAAATTGGGGATGGTCTCGATAAGATCGGTGAGCCGAGCGAAACCGTAATTGCGCGTGTCGAAACTCGACCGATTGCCCGCCCGCTGGCCGACTTCCGCCAGCTTAGCGAAACCGTTTTCGTCACGCTTGCTTGCCGCATAGGCATCGAACAGCAAGTCGAGCAAATCCTGGTCGAGGACATTGGAATTGCCGCTCGGTCCGCCTTTGCCATTCTGTTCTTTTTCGGCTTTTACCAGAGCGTTCACGTCGATGAAGCGCGTGCAGGCC
This sequence comes from uncultured Erythrobacter sp., assembly GCA_947258465.1. Classification (GTDB taxonomy): domain Bacteria; phylum Pseudomonadota; class Alphaproteobacteria; order Sphingomonadales; family Sphingomonadaceae; genus Qipengyuania. The sequence continues at coordinate 12,961 of CAMYIQ010000159.1, read as the reverse complement.
TGACGGAAGGCCTCCGGTGTTTTCGCGCCGCCGAAACCATAGACGGGTAGGCCCTCCTGCCGGATGCGCATGGCGAGCGGCATGAAATCGCTATCCGAACTCATGATCCCGAACCCGTGGACACGTCCGCGATAAAGCAGGTCCATCGCGTCGATCGTCATCTTCATGTCGGTGGCGTTCTTGCCCTTGGTCATGTCGAACTGCTGCTGCGGTTCGATGCCATAACGGTGCATCAGGTCGATCCACCCCTTGAGGCTGGTCTTGCGCCAGTTCCCGTAAGCGCGGCGGATATTGACCTGGCCGAGTTCGGCCAGAACGGTGAGGACCGGATCGATGCCGGCGGGGCTCGCATTGTCGGAATCGATCAGGAGGGCGATGTTGCGCGGTTCGAAGTCTGCCATGGCATCGCTAAATGTCTTGCGCAGGCCCGCCGTTCAAGGCCTTATTCTTCGGGCTCGAATTCGCCCGTTTCCTCGTTGCGAACATAGAGCACGCCGTCGGAAATGGCGAAGAACGCTCCGCGCAGTTTGAGATCTCCGCTTGCAACTTTCTCGCGTACGCATGGGAAGGTGCGCAGGTTTCGGAGGCTGACGCCGACCGCCGCCATTTCCATCGCCCGTTCCGCTTCCCGACTCTCAGTACCGTAGCGCCGCGCAATGGGATCGCGCGCCTCGTCGAGCAGATGGACCCAGTTGGCGATGAAGCCGCCTTCCCCCAATTGGTTGCCATACAGGTCTTGCGTCAGCGCTGCCTTGCAACCGCCGCACATGCCATGCCCCATCACCACGATCTGGCGAACCCGGAGGAATTGCACGGCAAATTCGAGCGCGGCGGAAACGCCATGCTGGCCGGGCGATGTTTCAAAGGGGGGAACCAGGGCCGCGACATTTCGCACCACGAAGATTTCCCCCGGATCGACATCGAAGATCTGGGCCGGGTCCACACGACTGTCGGAACAGCCGATAATCATCAGTTTCGGCTGCTGTCCTTCGCTGACCAGAGTTTCGTAGCGCGCTTTCTGACGCGGGTATCCTTGCTTGCGGAAACGCCTGTACCCTTCGAGAAGTTCGGCGAATTCGGGCATCAGAACCGCTCTCCGCGTATGACCTGAATATCCCACATTGTCAGCAACAGGCCGTGACTGGTCAGAATCGGCGCGAGATCTTCCGCCAGCGCCATGGCCTTGTCTTCCGGGGCAATGGTGAGGACGAATACCTTGTCGGTCCCCATCACGCGTTCCTCGCGCCAGCGACCGTCGCGGCCTTTGCCCGACTGCACCGGCGTAATCGTCCATCCGGTGATCCCGGCACGATCGATGGCGTCGGTGACGCGGCGTACCAAGGCCACGTCGGCAAGGATTTCGATCCGCTTGCGGGTTACGGTTTCTATCACGGCACGAGGCCTCCCTGTCCGGCGATCATCGAAGCGAAGGCGCTGATCAGGCCGATATTGATCAATACGTTGAAGGGGAAGGTGATGCTGAGCGACATGGTCAGGTAGATACCCGGATCGGCTTCGGGCAGGGCAAGTCGCATGGCTGCCGGGACCGCAATGTAGCTGGCACTGGCGCACAGCACGCCGAGCGCGGCGGCCGAACCGACGTCGAGCCCGACGACAGTGCCGACGATCGTACCGGCCGCACCGTTCACCAGCGGGAGGAAGATCGCGATCGAGGCGAGGCGCCAGGTGACGGCACGCGAATCCATCATGCGCCGCGCCGCGATCAGTCCCATGTCGAGCAGGAAGATGCACAGCACGCCCTTGAACCCTGCTTCGAAAAAGGGGCTGACATCGGCGAAGCCGTCGGTCCCGCCGATCAACCCGATCGCAAACGCGCCGAGCAGTAGTACAACCGACGAATTGAAGAACACTTCGTGCAGCATCTCGCGCATGCTCTGGCCGTCGTCGCTGCCGAACCCGCGCGCCAGTAGCAGACCGGCAAGGATTGCGGGGCTTTCCATGGTGGCCATGACCGCGACCATGTAGCCACCGGAAGGCTTGCCCTGGAATTCGAGAATCTCAACCGCGGTCACGAAGGTAACGACGCTGATCGAACCGTAGTGGGCGGCAACGGCACCGGCGTTGATACGGTCGAGCCGCCCGAAACCGCGGATCAGCCAGAAGGCGAAAATGGGGATTATGAAGCCAGCGGCGATACCGGCAAGGAGAGCGACTGCCACTGTGAGGCTGAACCCGGATTCGGATACTGCCACGCCGCCTTTGAGGCCGATAGCGGCCATCAAGTAGAGCGACATGCCCTTGGCGATTGCTTCGGGAATGGCGAGGTCTGACCGTGCGAAAGCCGCCAGCAGACCGAGTACGAAGAACAGCACCACCGGAGAAGTGAATGTCTGGAGTGTCGTAGCGTCCATGCTCATCGCGGTAGCTTCGGCTTTGACGGGCGGCAAGCTGCATTCAGTGCGAGTTCACAGTACGCGCACCAGTCCTCGACAGGATCGGGGGAGGGGATATGAAAAGAAAAATCGCAATAGCTACGGCCAGCCTTCTGGCTCTGAGTGCGTGCGGACCCAATTATTTCGTCAAGGGGCACGCCCTGAAACCCGCCCAGCAGGTCGACATCGTGACCGCGCCGGCAGGAGCGCTCGTCAGCAACAATTTCGGCAATTCCTGCCGGACCCCGTGCAAGCTCCCTCTTCTGACGGCGCGCGGAGGAGAACTGCTGATCGAGAAGGACGGGTATTTCGCCGAACTCTATTATATCGGCTCGGACATTTCCGGCGCGAAAGTCGCCATGCAGGCAAGCGACCTTGCGCTGGAGGCCATAGATCCCGAACCGGTGACGATCGGGCTGACGGCAATTGCCCATGCGATCGGCGGGAAGGGTGCTGTAATGGACCTCGATCGCCGTGAGATACGCAGCGAACTCATTCCCTTGCCCGTGGGCGAGGAGGAAACGCTGGCCACATCCGATCCTCTCACGGGAGAACGCATTCCCATCGATCTTTCGGAGCCCGCTTCCTAATACGAATGCCATGGTTGCGGCCCGGGCAGCGACGGCCTAGATGGGCCGCGACATGAACGACCTCTCCTCCCCGCCCAAACCCGAGGGCGAACGCCCCAAGATGCAGCGCAAACCCGACTGGATTCGGGTAAAGGCGCCGGTCAGCCACGGCTATCAGGAAACGCGCAAGTTGATGCGCGAACTGAACCTGCACACGGTTTGCGAGGAAGCGGCGTGCCCCAATATCGGCGAATGTTGGACCAAGAAGCACGCTACGGTGATGATCCTCGGCGATACCTGCACGCGCGCCTGCCGGTTCTGCAATATCAAGACGGGCATGCCGATGCCGGTCGACCCGCTGGAGCCGGAACACACTGCCGCCGCGGCCGCCGCGATGGGGCTCGAACATATCGTCATCACCAGCGTCGACCGCGACGATCTCCCGGATCGCGGGGCAGGCCAGTTCGTCAAGGTCATCACCGCGCTGCGCCGCGAAACGCCCGATACGACGATCGAGATCCTCACCCCCGACTTCAAGGGGCGGATGAAGCAGTCGATCGCCGAAATCTGCGAAGCCGGTCCCGATGTCTTCAACCACAATCTGGAGACCGTTCCGCGCCTGTACCCGACGATCCGTCCCGGCGCGCGCTATTATGCGTCGCTCCGTCTGCTTGAAGAGGTCAAGGCGCATAATCCGCTGATCTTCACCAAGTCGGGCATCATGCTCGGGCTCGGCGAGGGCCGGCTCGAAGTGCACCAGGTGATGGACGATATGCGCAGCGCGGATATCGATTTCATCACTATGGGCCAATATCTGCAGCCGACGCCCAAGCATGCGAAGGTGGAGGAGTTCGTCACGCCCAAGCAATTCGCCGCCTATGGCGCGATTGCGCGAGCCAAGGGCTTCCTCCAGGTAGCCTCGAGCCCGCTGACACGCTCGAGCTATCATGCCGGTGACGACTTTGCGCAAATGCGCGCCGCGCGCGAAGCGAAACTCGCCAAACAGGGTGCCTGATGCCCGGTATAAACGAGAAGCGTCGCCTACCGTATAGCCAGGAACAAATGTTCGATCTGGTCGCCGACGTCGGCCGCTATGGGGAATTTCTGCCTTGGGTCGTCGCGACGCGCGTGCGCAGCGACAGCGAAACCGAAATGGTCGCCGACATGCTGGTCGGCTTCAAGGCGATCCGCGAAAAGTTCACCTCGCGAGTGCTCAAGCACCGCCCCGATCATATCGAGGTGATCTATGTCGACGGGCCGCTCAAGGATCTCGACAACAATTGGAGCTTCACTGCCACGGAAGATGGGGGGTGCGAAGTCGATTTCTGCGTCGAGTTCACTTTCCGCAATGCCGTCTTCGAAGCTTTGGCCGGGCAGTATTTCGACCGCGCGTTTCGCAAAATGGTCCAGGCTTTCGAAGATCGCGCGGACGAACTCTATGGCCGCGAAAACGCCGTAGCCAACCTTTAGGGCAGGAGCAATTCCAGAGCGCATATCGTCGCTTCGCGACGTATTTCGGCGCGCGAAATCGGTTCGAAACGCTTGAGCTCGCCTTCGGGCTCGCCTTCCTCGCCGCGAACCACGCGGGCAAAGACTACGGTACCCACGGGTTTCATATCCGTGCCTCCGGCAGGGCCGGCGACTCCGCTGATCGCCACCGCAATATCGGCATTGCTTCTTTCCAGCGCACCCTTCGCCATGGCCCAGGCGCAGGCGATCGATACGGCGCCGAAGGTCTCTATGATCTCCAATGGGACGCCAAGGCTCTCCAGCTTCGCGTCGTTGGAATAGGTTACGAAACCCCGATCGAGCACGGCCGACGAGCCCGGCACTTCGGTAAGCGCCGCCGCGACCAATCCACCGGTGCAGCTTTCCGCCAATACGACCTTTCGACCGGCTGCGATATTCCCCTCGATCACGCGCCTTGCCAGCGCGTCAATATCTACCGGAAGGAGGGCGTCGAGGGGCATGGTACTTCTCAATCGTTGAGCACGGTGGCGATCGCCTGTGCCGCGATCCCTTCGCCGCGCCCGGTCAAGCCGAGGCGCTCGGTCGTGGTGGCCTTTACCGATATCGCCCCTATGTCAATGTCGAGCAAATCGGCGATGCGTTCCTGCATTGCTTCCCGATGTGGGCCGATTTTGGGCGCTTCGCATATGATCGTCAAATCGATATTGCCAATGCGGTACCCCGCTTCGCCGACCAATTTTCCGGCATGGATCAGAAAACGATCGCTGCTGGCCCCTTTCCATTGCGGATCGCTGGGCGGAAAATGGCTGCCGATATCGCCCCTGGCAACGGCGCCGAGCAAGGCGTCCACGACAGCATGAAGCGCGACATCGGCATCGCTGTGCCCCGCAAGCCCCTTGTCGTGCTCGATGCGAATACCGCCAAGCCACAATTCCTCCCCTTCGGCGAGGCGATGGACATCGAACCCCATTCCGGTGCGAATGGCTGGTGCCTCCTTCATGAAATCCTCCGCGAATGTCAGTTTCGCCAGGCGTTCGTCGCCCTGCACATGGGCAACCTCGCCCCCTGCAGCGCGTAGCACCTGCGCATCGTCCCCCGCATTGCTTTCACCGTCCCAGGCGCGGTGGGCTTCGAGAATGTGCCGATACCGAAAAGACTGCGGTGTCTGAACACGGCGAAGCTGTTCGCGCTGCGCGGTTCCGGCCATCATACCGGCCGTATCGATCGACAGGCTGTCCACGACAGAGAGGACCGGTATAGCTCCGTCCGCGTTCTCCAATGCAGACAGCAAACGGCCGATGACCGCTACGGGCAGGTGCGGTCTCGCCGCATCGTGTATCAAGACCCGGTCGGCCTCGCCAACTTCCTCGAGCGCGCGAGCGACCGATTGCTGCCGTGTCTCGCCCCCGACAGTCAGAGAAAAACCCGTCAGCCCCGCAAGTGCGCTTCGCGCCGCGTCCTCGCCATTGGCGGGGATGGCGATGACCAATGGGTCCGCACCGGCGGCGAGCAGCGTTTCGACCGAGTGCCGCAACACCGGTTTTCCTTTCCACACGGCGAATTGCTTGGGCAGCGGTTGCCCCGCGCGCAGTCCTTTGCCGGCGGCAACGACGATTGCCGCAAATTGGGGGAGGGGGCCTGTGTCCTGCATATCGAAGCTGCGCGCTAGCCGCTTGCCGTTTTGGTCGCAACGCACTATGTGGCTGCCCAATATTTAGGCAATGAATTCCCAATGAGCTCACCCCCTCGTCCCACGGCCTCTCCCAAGCCGATCCTTGTCGGAGACGTGTCGATCGACACGCCGGTCGTTCTCGCGCCGATGACGGGGGTTACCGACCTCCCGTTCCGCAAGCTGGTCCGCCGGTATGGTTCAGGCCTCAACGTCACTGAAATGATCGCCAGCGAAGCCGCGATCCGCGAGACACGCCAGAGTATCCAGAAGGCTGCCTGGGATGCGACGGAGGAGCCGGTTTCGATGCAGCTCGTCGGCTGCGATCCCGACAGCATGGCCGAAGCTGCCAAGCTTCAGCAGGACAATGGCGCGGCCATTATCGATATCAATTTCGGGTGCCCGGTGCGCAAGGTCGTCGGCCAGCTGGCTGGCTCGGCCCTGATGCGCGAAGTGCCCCTGGCGACGAGGCTTATGGAAGCGACCGTGAAGGCGGTCGACGTTCCGGTAACGGTCAAGATGCGCATGGGCTGGGATCATGCCGATCTCAACGCCCCCGAATTGGCCCGCATCGCCGAGGATCTGGGCGTCAGGATGATTACCGTTCACGGCCGCACCCGTAACCAGATGTACAAAGGTAGTGCCGACTGGGCCTTCATCCGCACGGTGAAGGATGCTGTGTCTATCCCGGTCATTGCCAATGGCGATATCTGCACCATTGCCGATGCGGCCAAGGCGCTGGACCAATCGGATGCCGACGGCATTATGATCGGCCGCGGTGCGTACGGGAAGCCATGGCTGCTCGGCCAGGTCATGCATTGGTGGCGGACGGGCGAGGTTCTTGAAAGCCCCGGTTTCGAAGAGCAGTATTCCGTGCTTGTCGAACACTACAAGATGATGCTCGACCATTACGGCGAAGGTGTCGGGACAAAGATCGCGCGCAAGCACCTTGGCTGGTACACGAAGGGCTTGCACGGTTCGGCGGAATTCAGAAATTTCGTCAATTTCATCGATGATCCCGCCAGGGTCCTCGACGAGATCGAGCGCTTTTACGAACCTTTCATGCATCGCCGGGCCGCGTGACCACAAGCACGGGCGTCCCCGATGCGCGCGCCCAGATCGCTGCGCTGATCTTCGCCGTATTGCTGCTCGACGAGGATGATCTCATCGTGGAAGCCAACCATGCCGCGGAGGAGATGCTCGGTCGCAGCGCCCGCAAGCTCTGCGAAAAGCGCTTCTGGGACGTGATCGGCATTTCCGACCAACGGTTGAGCGACACGTTGGGCAGTACGGACGCGCGCATCGTCGCGCGGGGTGTGACGATCGCGACGTCCCAGGGGGAACGGCGGGTGAATATCAGCAGCTCACCGCTGCATGGTGCCACAGGGTGGCGTATCCTGACATTGTCCGACGCAGGCCAGCCCGAGATCGATGACGATGAGAACGAGCGAGTGGAACTGCGAGCTCCGGCCGTATTGGCTCACGAGATCAAGAATCCACTTTCCGCCATTCGCGGGGCGAGCCAGTTACTTGCGCGGCGGGTGGCGGGAAAGGACAAACCGCTGGCGCGAATGATATCCGCCGAAGTCGACCGGATTGCTCAATTGATCGATCGGATGCAGCAACTCGGGGCAAAGCCGGTCGAGATCACCGGCCCCTGCAATCTGCACGAGGCCATCCGCAATGCGATGGGCACCGTGCGGGCAGGGCGTGCCGAGCCTTGCGAACTGGTCGAGGAGTTCGACCCATCGCTCCCTCCGGTGGCGGCAGATCAGGGCGCGCTCGAGCAGGTTCTCATCAATCTGATGGCGAATGCGTGCGATGCCAGCGCGGGGATCGACAATGCCCGCGTGAAGGTTCGCACGCGCTTCGTTAGCGGCCTGGTTTTCAATACCATCCGGTTTGGCAAGGTCACGCGCCTACCGATCGAAATCACCGTGACCGATAGCGGCCCGGGTATCGATCCAGCGCTTCACGAACACGTGTTCGAGCCCTTTGTGTCGAGCAAACCTCAGGGCCAGGGCCTCGGTCTGGCTCTCGTGCGCAAGCTGTTGCGCGACATGGGAGGGCGTATATCGCACGAGCGCGACGAGCGCGCCGGCGAAACCCACTTTCGGATCAATCTGCCGGTAGCGGCAGGGTAGGACATTTCATGGCGCACGCGGTTCTGCTGGTCGAAGACGATAAGAGCATAGCGACGGTCATCACCGAAGCGCTGCGCGACGATGGCTTCGATGTGACGGGGTGCGAGAGCATTGCCCGGCGCGATATCCTTTTGGCCGAGCATCGTTTCGACGTCATGCTGACCGATGTGGTTCTGGAGGATGGCGACGGTCTGGCATCGATCGATGCCGTACGCGGGCAGGCCCCCGACATGCCGGTAATCGTCCTTTCGGCGCAGAACACGCTGGATACTGCGGTACGAGCAAGCGACAGCGATGCGTTCGAATATTTCCCCAAACCTTTCGACCTGGATGAACTCACCCAGGCCGTGGCGCAGGCGGTTGCGAGCCGACCCGCAGCCCAAAATCAAGCTGCCGACGATGACGACGCCCTGCCGCTGATCGGGCGCAGTCCTGCCATGCAGGGCGTGTTCCGGATGATCACCCGCGTCTTGCGCAACGATCTTACCGTGCTGATCACGGGGGAAAGCGGCACGGGGAAAGAACTGGTGGCAGAGGCCATCCATGAGCTGGGTTCACGCAAGACCGGCCCGTTCGTTGCGGTCAACATGGCGGCCATCCCGCACGATCTTCTCGAGAGCGAGCTTTTCGGACATGAGCGTGGCGCGTTCACGGGGGCCGTGGGGCAGCAGATCGGCAAGTTCGAGCAGGCCAATGGCGGCACGCTGTTCCTCGATGAAATCGGGGACATGCCCGCCGAAGCGCAGACCCGGCTCTTACGCGCTCTCCAGTCGGGAAAGATTCGCCGCGTGGGCGGCCGCCAGGAAATCGGTGTCGACGTGCGCATCGTCGCCGCTACGAACCGGGATCTGACTCCGATGATCTCGGACGGGCGCTTCCGCGAGGATCTCTATTATCGCCTCAATGTCGTCCCGATCCATCTTCCGCCGCTGCGCGAGCGACGAGAGGACATCGGCGCTCTGGTGCGGCACTTCCTGGGGCAGGCCTCGGCGGAGGGATTGCCTGCGCGACAAGCCGTTTCCAGCGGCGTGGAAGCGCTCGAACAGCGCGATTGGCGAGGCAATGTGCGCGAATTGCGCAACGCGGTATTCCGTCTCGCGCTCATGGCGCGCGACGACGTGATCGATCGTTCGGCAGTGGAAGATGTTCTGCCCCAGTCGGCCCTCGATCCGGACGCCGGTGAAAAGCGCGGGTTCGAGGCGGCCGTAGAGGATTGGGTAGAGGACGTTCGCCCCCCGGACGGGACGCTTTATCATGCCGCCCTCGCGGCATTCGAAACCCCGTTGTTCGAACTCGCTCTCGCGCGGACAGGCGGCAATCAGGTGCGCGCGGCCCGATTGCTGGGTATCAATCGCAACACCTTGCGCAAACGGCTATCCGAGCTTGGAATCGCACCGGAGGATTTCAGCCGAAGGCGCTGAGGGAAGGGCGCTCGACCGCTACACCCCTCCTTTTGTCGTATTTATACTTGCAAACGTGCAACAGTGGCGTTGTATGCGCGCCACGATGGCCACCAGCTTTGCAGATACGAGACGACAGACCCCGCGCTGGTGGCGAAGATTCGTTGTGGCGTCACGGCGTCAGAATTTCATCGCCTATGTCGAAATCGTCGCAGCGATTGCCTTTCTTGTTATGGTGGCGAGCACTTGGGCGACCTTCACCAATGCCCCCCCGAACGGCGCATTGCTGCCTTCCCGCCAAGTCGCAGGATTGCTGATTGGAACGCTGATCCCAGCGATGGCCCTGTTGGTTCTGGCGGGACGCAGGATCGCGTTGCGGCGTGCTGCGGGCAGCACCGCGCGCTTGCACGTCCGTCTGGTGTTCTTCTTCTCCATGATCGCGGCAGTGCCGACGCTGCTGGTGGCGGGGTTTGCGGCGTTTCTGTTCCAGTCGGGGGTCGACTTCTGGTTCTCCGACGATTCCCGCGGGCTGATGGAAAATGCCAACCAGCTTGCAGAAGGATATTACGAAGAGAACCAGCTCGATCTTGCGAACGAGACGATCTCCATGGCTATGGATATGCGCGCCATCCTCGGCCGGGTCCAAGTGACCGATCCGAATTTCGCGCTCGTCTATCAGTACCAGGCCGAGCCGCGCGACGTCATCGAAAGCGCGATTTTGCAGGCCATGCCGGATACGACGATGCGCACAGCCGTCGTGTACGGCCTCAACGAGGATAGCGACCCGCGCGCCTTTGCCCAGGATTCGCTGGAAATCCTATCGAGCGGCGAGCAGGTGGCCGTGCGGGGCAGCCCCGAACGTATCGAAGCGGTCGCCCCCATCGACCGCGATGCTGGAATCTATCTCTACACCGCTCGAAATGCCGAAGCGGGCACTTTTCGCAGCTGGCAATCCGCGCGCTCGATTTCCACCGCCTATGACGAACTGACCAAGCGTGCTCGCGCATTGCAGCTACGGTTCAATCTCGCGCTGTTTTTCGTGTCGTTGGCATTGGTCGGCCTGGCCGTATGGTTCGCGTTGCGGTTCGCCGATCGCCAGGTCGAACCCTTGACCGATCTCGTCGCGGCGGCGCGCAAGGTCGGCGCAGGGAACTTCGCTTTACGGGTCGAAGGGCGGACGGGCGCAGACGAGATCGGCCTGCTCAATCGCGCCTTCAACCGAATGACAGCGCAACTGGAAAAGCAGACCGACGCGCTGCTGTCGGCCAATACCGAACTGGAGGAGCGCCGCAGCTTCATCGAGGCTGTTCTCGAATCCGTCAGTGCCGGCATCATATCGGTGGACGAGGATCTCAACGTCCTGCTGATGAATGGGCCGGCGCAGGCCATGCTCGGCAGGTCCGTCAGCGGGGATGGTCCGGAGGCGACGCTCGACCAATTGGCACCGCAGATTGCATCGATGGTGCGCGGAGGGCTCTCGCAAGGTGTCGTATCGCATAGCCGCGAGGGCGAACTCCTGACACTTGCCGTCAAGATCGGGCGTGAAAGCGATGGCCACGTGATCACCTTCGAGGATATCACGCGCCAGTTGTTGGATCAGCGCCAAGCCGCCTGGTCGGATGTCGCACGCAGGATCGCGCATGAAATCAAGAATCCCCTGACGCCGATCCAATTGGCCACCGAGCGTCTCAAACGCCGCTATCGCAAGCAAATCGATACCGATGGCGACTTGTTCGACGAACTCACCAACACGATCGTGCGGCAAGTTGGCGATCTGCGTAAGATGGTCGACGAGTTTTCGAGTTTTGCCCGCCTTCCCAAGCCGAGCTTCCGGCCCGAAGATGCGATCGACCTCATTCGCCAGTCGCTGTTCCTCCAGGAGGTCGCGCACCCCGATGTCGATTACCGTTTGCAGGCACCCGATGGCCCCCAACGTATTCAGTGTGACAGGCACCAACTCGGGCAAGCGCTTACGAATACACTCAAGAATGCTTACGAAGCCATTGAAGTGAAATCGCAATCAGCCGATGTGGATTACCGTGGCAAGATACTGGTAGACGTCCAGGCGGACGATGAAGCCGTGACCGTTTCCGTGCAGGACAATGGAATAGGATTGCCGCAGGACCGGGTGAACATCCTGGAACCTTACGTGACGACCCGCGAAAAGGGCACTGGCCTGGGCCTCGCGATCGTAAACAAGATCGTCGAGGAGCATGGCGGCGAAATGACATTCACCTCAGTCGAAACCGGGGGCACTTGCGTGATCATGCGATTTGCACGCGATCCGCTCGCCGAAACGGGCGCGGCGCAGAAGAATAACCAAAGAGAAGGGTAGGGACGCATCATGGCGCTGGATATTCTCATCGTCGATGACGAACGCGACATCCGCGAACTGGTCGCAGGGGTGTTGAGCGACGAAGGCTATGAATGCCGCACCGCTGGCGACAGCACGTCCGCTCTCGAAGCGGTCGACGAGAAGCGGCCGAGCCTGGTCCTGCTCGATGTGTGGCTCCACGGCAGCCCGATGGATGGGCTTGAGGTGCTCGATGCCATAAAAGTGCGCGAGCCGGATCTGCCGGTGATCATCTTTTCCGGTCACGGCAATATCGACACCGCCGTCAGCGCGGTGAGCCGTGGTGCGGTCGATTTCATCGAAAAGCCGTTCGAGGCCGAACGTCTGCTCCATCTGGTCGAAAGGGCCACCGAGACCGAGCGCCTGCGCCGCGAAAATACGCGGCTGCGGGAAAACCTTGCCCACGGTGATGAATTCACGGGCAATTCGGCAGTGATCAATGCGGTGAGGGCGACTCTCAAACGGGTTGCCAGCACGGGAAGCCGGGTTCTCGTTACCGGCCCCGCAGGAGCGGGAAAGGAAGTCGCCGCCCGGCTGTTGCACAGCTGGAGCCCGAGAGCGGACAAAGCATTCGTCATCGTCAATTCGGCGCGCATCACTCCCGAACGTTTCGAAGAAGAGCTGTTCGGCGAGGAAGCCGACGGCAAGCTGGTTCGGCCAGGCCTGCTCGAGACAGCGGATGGGGGCACACTCTATCTCGACGAGGTGGCCGATATGCCGCTGTCGACGCAGGCGCGCATATTGCGGGTGCTGACCGAGCAGAGTTTCGTTAGGGTCGGCGGCACCCGGCAGATCGGCGTCGATGTGCGCGTGGTTTCCTCGACCTCGCGCGATCTGGCGAAGGAAATGGAGGAACAGCGGTTTCGCGAGGATCTGTTCTATCGCCTGAACGTGGTTCCTGTGGAGGTACCCTCGCTCGCCGAGAGGCGTGACGACATCCCCGCGCTCGCCGTCAGTTTTTTC
>CAMYIQ010000158.1 GCA_947258465.1 uncultured Erythrobacter sp. | reverse complement strand
CCTTGAAGGATGCGGAAACCTTCGAGCAGGTCATCACCCCGCTCGCCGACAAGCTCGGCGCCGGGATCGGCGCGAGCCGCGCGGCGGTCGATGCGGGCTATGTCCCGAACGATTACCAGGTCGGCCAAACCGGCAAGATCGTGGCTCCGGAAGTCTATATCGCGATCGGCATCTCGGGCGCGATCCAGCACCTGGCGGGCATGAAGGATTCCAAGACCATCATCGCCATCAACAAGGACGAAGACGCCCCGATCTTCCAGGTCGCCGACATCGGCCTCGTCGGAGACCTCTTCAAAATCGTACCAGAGCTTACCGAAAAGCTCTGATTGCATTGTGACGCCTGTCGATGCCGACCGAGGAGAAGCGCCCTGCCCGCCCCCCTGCTGAAATCCGAGCCCGCCGACGGGGTGATGCTACTCACCCTCAACCGGCCAGACGCCCGCAACGCGCTTAACTCGCCGCTGGCCGAGATGCTTCTCGAAGCACTCGCCGAACTTCGCGCCGATTCACACTGGCGGGCCTGTGTTCTCACCGGATCTGGCAGCTCCTTTTGCGCAGGGCTCGATCTGAAGGAATTCAGCGATCCGAGCCGGTCGCGAGCGCACATCGCCGATTCCATTTGCGCGGTAAGCGAGGCTGGCAAGCCTGTCATCGCGGCCGTGAATGGCCCGGCCATCACCGGCGGCCTGGAACTGGCGCTTCGCTGCGATTTCATCCTTGCTGGCGAAAGCGCGGTCTTTGCGGATACGCACGCCATGCTCGGTGCCTTTTCAGGGACCGGGCTGGCAAGCCTGCTGAGCGAGGCGGTGGGCACGCGATGGGCCAGTCAAGCAATGCTCACCGGCGAGAAGATCGACGCGCCGACTGCATTGAGGATTGGCCTGGTCAACGAGATCGTCGACGATCGGGCGCTGCCGGAAAGAGCCTGCCAAATCGCCACAAGGGTCGCTGCGGCACCGCAGTCCGTTTCCGATGTCGCGCGAAGAACGCTCAAAGCGGCGGCCACCCACACCCTGGCAGGCAAACTCCACGCCGAACGCCAGATAATCCCGGCCTATAAGGGCGCCACGGCTGGCTGAACCGCACTCCCGACTGCACAGGCGCAGAAGCGAAAGCAAAAGTCACTGCGCGGCGGCAAGCACGAAAGGCGTTATTTTCCAGCCATCAGATCGGCACATCCCTGGGCAGTCGTGGGTACGCCGTGCCGTTTGCGCCTCAGATCGAAGACAACCGCCTTGAGGATCGAAACCGCCATTATGGCGACTACGAAGCTGAACGGCAGGGCTCCGATAATCATGGTGATCCGGATTGCATCGATCCCGCCGAGGATGAGCATGCTCCCGACGACGAACGCCAGTGCCGCGCCCCAGAAGAAAATATGGTGGCGCTGTTCGCCTTCGCTGTCGCCGGCGCCGTTGATGGTGTTGACGATCAGGATCGCGCTGTCCGTCGATGTGATCAGATAGGTCATCAGCAAGACAACGACCAGGCCCGAAACCAGCGAGGCGAGCGCCGGATCGAGCAGGATGGCCAATGTTGCGTAAAGCTGATCGGAAATGCTGGTGTCGACGATCGCACCCTGGGCAGCTCCACTCAGTTCGAGATCGATGGCCGTGCCGCCGACGACCGTCATCCACACGAAACACATGAGCGAGGGCACCAGAATTACGCCAAAGACATATTCGCGGATCGTCCGTCCGCGCGAAATCCGGGCGATGAACATGCCCACAAAAGGCGCAAAGGCGATCCACCACGCCCAATAGAATACCGACCAGTCGAGTTGCCACTGCACCAGCGCATCGCCCATCGCGCCTCCGCCTTCGAACAGAGTAAGCGAATTCGGGACCAGCGTGCGCAGGTAATCCCATAGGCCCGTGCCCAGCAGACGCAGGCCGAACAGGCCGGAACCGACAACCATGAACAGGGCGAGAAGTGCGAAGGACAGCGCCATGTTGAGGTTGGACAACCATTTGATCCCACGGCCGACGCCGGAAAGCGCACTCAGCGTGGAGGCGCCGACCAGCACGACAAGCGCCACGATCACCGCCGCCGCAGAGGAGGACCCGTCAGGATCGAGCAGCCAGTCTCCCAGCCCCAGTCGGGCAAGGCCCGCGATGAACTGTTCGACACCAAAGCCCATGGTCACCGCGACCCCGAGGATCGTCGCCACGACCGCCACGATATCGACCAGATGGCCCCACCGCCCCGAAAGGTGCAGTCCGAACAGCGGCGCCAGAGCCGAACGGATGGTAAGCGGCAAATCGCGCCGGTACGCCACATAACCGATCGCAAGCCCCACCAGCGCATATGTACCCCAGGCAGCGAAGCCCCAGTGCAGGAATGTGTAGACATAGGCCGGTCGCACGGCTTCGACCGATCGCGCTTCGATCGCACCGCGAATGATTTCGGGATTGTTCGAAAAATGCGCCAGTGGCTCGCCGGTCGAATAGGTCAGCATCCCGATACCGATGCCTGCACCGAACAGCATGGCGAACCAGGAAAACCGCCCGAATTCCGGCTCCTCCCCCGGATTGCCGATACGCAACTCGCCCGATCGCGGGAGAATTGCCAGGATGAAGCAGGTGAACATCAGGAAGGCGACGAGGTAGACGTACCAACCCGAAAACGAGGAAATGATCGTCGAATTGGCGGCCGTCAGAGTCTCGCTGGCGCTGACCGGAAAGAAAATCGCCCACATGATGAGCAGGGAAACGATCACCTTGGACGGGATCGTCACCTCGCGACTGAAACCGTCATAGAACCCGCGCGATGCGGTTTTGATCGGCAGATCGACCAAAGGGGGCTCGATGGAGCTATCGGTCTCTGCGTTCATGTTGTCTCCTGCCCTGGCATCCGGGGGCGATGCGAAATGTTCTGATGTTTTGGGGAAAGCCCATGGGACATGCCCATAGAAAGCCTGCCGAAAGATGCAAATGCGTACCCTTCACAATCGAAAAGAGCCGCCCGTGCAGGCGGCCCCGGGAATGATATTGACAGGTCGGAAATACGGTCGGGCGGCGCGCCCTGTCGCTTCCGCCCTATGTGCTTGATTTCGCCTCGTTCGGCAGGCCGCCCCTTCTCCTGCTTTTACCCGGCCTGCTTTTTGTCGAGCATGGTCTTGGCGACATAGCCGCCTATTCCCAAAGCGATCATCGCGGGAAGGCTCATGCGCCGCAGCACGGTGGTTGCGACGACGCCCAACGCGGCCCCGCTCGCTCCTCCTATGCCGCCGGTTTGCCTGGCGATCCGATCGCCCACGAATGCTCCGATAACCTTGCCTATCATGTCTATGCTCCTTCGCAAGACCAACGGCGGCACGCGGGCGCGGTTCCGGCGATCACTCGGCCGGGCCGCCTATCCCGGCGGCGAGCATGGCGTTGGCCCGGCGCGCGATTTCCTGGAAATCGGGATCGCGTTCGCGCCCCCAGATCACATAGCGCAGACCGAGAAACACGTTCATTCCCATCAGCGCCCAGGCCTCGGGAGTACCAAGACCCGGTAGGAACTCCCCGCTGTCGGCGCCCTTTTTCAAGCGTTCTTCGATCCGCGCTCCGATGGTTTCGTAATGCGCGCGATAGCTTTCGGGATCGACGAATTCCGCCTCGTCGATAATCCGATATATCTCTTTGTGTTCCGAGGCGAATTCGAGGAATGCGCGCAGGGCGACACGTTCCACTTCCAGCGCGCCCATCGACGGATCGAGCGCTTCGCGCGCCGCCTTGCCGACGCCCGCGCTCGGTTCGCGGCGTCTTGTCGTTCAATTCGCCCGCCCTTGCCATGTGCCGATCCCCCAACCCGAATGCCCCCTACCTATCACACGGCACCCCTCGCGCAAGAACAAACTTGAAAGTCGGTTCAGGT
>CAMYIQ010000157.1 GCA_947258465.1 uncultured Erythrobacter sp. | reverse complement strand
GCTTGACGCTGTCGCCTTCGCCGATTTCCTGGTCGGAACCGAAGATAACG
Organism: uncultured Erythrobacter sp.; assembly: GCA_947258465.1. Lineage (GTDB taxonomy): Bacteria > Pseudomonadota > Alphaproteobacteria > Sphingomonadales > Sphingomonadaceae > Qipengyuania. Next base: position 15,156 of record CAMYIQ010000157.1, on the reverse strand, counting down.
GCGCCGACATTGTCGGCTTCGAGGTTCAGCGCCATGCCCTGAACGCCGTTCGAAAATTCGATCATTTCACCGGCCTGAACCTTGTCGAGGCCGTGGATGCGGGCAATACCGTCACCCACCGACAGCACGGTACCGACTTCGCTGACTTCGGCTTCACTGCCGAAATTGGCGATCTGGTCCTTGATGACCTTGGAAATTTCTGCGGCGCGGATATCCATGATGTGTGTCCTTTAAGCCTTCATGGCCTGGGAAAGCGAATTGAGACGGGTGCGGATCGAGCCGTCGATGCGCTTCGATCCGATGGTGACGACGAGGCCGCCGAGGAGCTCGGGATCGACCTGGGTAGAAAGCTTGACCGTGCGGCCTTCGCGGGCCGTCAGCTTGGTCTTGAGCGCATCGAGCTGCGCATCGGTCAGCGCGTGGGCGCTGGTGACTTCGGCAGTCACTTCGCCGCGCTGCGCGGCGGCGATCGCGCGGAAGGCGCGGATTACCTGCGGCAGTTGCGACAGGCGGCGGTTGTGCGCCAGCACGCCGAGGAAGTTCTGCGTCAGCTCGGACACGCCGAGAATGGCGGAGACGCCCCACAGTGCCTTCTGCGCGGCACCGCGCGAGACCTTGGGGTTGGTGGTGACGGCGGCGAGCTCGGCCGATTCGGCGAGCGCGGCCTCGACCTTGTCGAGGTCCGATTCGACTGCGGTCACGGTTCCGTTTTCGCTAGCGAGATCGAACAGGGCCGAAGCGTAACGCCCTGCCAGGCTAGCCTGAATACCGGCGGAAATATCCACGCGCTTGAGGTCCTCTCGGGTCCGGAAGAAAAGTCTGTGCGATCCTTGCCGAGATGGGCAGACGGGAGTCGCCCGGCAAGGTCGGCGCGCGCCTAGCAAAGCCCCCCGTCAATGGCAAGCCGAGTCCGGGCAGGGAATCTGGACTCCGCTCGTAAGCGGCGTAGATTGCGTGGCACAAAGCAACCATTTGCGTGGGAGAGAGGCAATGGAGATGGCGGCACTGGCGCCCGGATGCGGGGTCGAAATTACCGGGGTGAGCCTGGCCGAAGCGGAGGGCGATACGCTCGATGCGATCAAGCAGGCGATCTACACTCACGGAATCGCGCTGTTTCGCGGGCAGAACGATTTCACCCCCGAGGCCCATATCGCCTTCGCAAGGCGCTGGGGCGGGATCGATCTCAACAATTACTTCCCGCTGACCGACGAACATCCGGAAATCGCCGTGGTCAGGAAGCGCGCCGATCAGGTCACCAATATCGGCGGCGGATGGCATACCGACCATTCCTACGATCAGGTGCCCGCCATGGGTTCGATCCTGGTTGCGCGAACGCTGCCGCCGAGCGGAGGCGACACTCTATGGGCGCATATGGGCGAAACCTATGATGCGCTGCCCGACGATCTCAAGACCGAGATCGAAGGGCTCGAGGCCTATCACACTGCCGACCATATCTATGACGAGGGCGGGCTTTATGCGAAGACCGACATGGGCGGCGATTTGCGCGGCAAGGCGCTCAAGACCGGGGCGACGCACCCGATCGTGATCCGACACCCGCAGACCGGCCGCAAGCTGCTCTACGTCAACAGCGCCTTCACGGTGAACATCGTCGGCCGAAGCCGCGAAGAGAGTTTGCCGCTGCTACAGAAACTCTATGCGACCGCCACTGCGGCGGACAACACCTGCCGCGTGGCGTGGGAGCCGGGTTCGGTGGCGATCTGGGACAATCGCACGACCTGGCATCTGGCGATGAACGACTATCAGGGCCACGCCCGCGAGATGCACCGCATCACGCTGACCGGCGAATCGCTGGCGGCGTGAGGCTGCGCGGCTTGGCGGCTAGGGTCGCCTTGCGCTGCATTCATAGACCAGCCGTTCATTGGCTTGTTGGGGCAGCTTGCCGAGCACTTCCGTCTGCATCTCGCCGAGCTCAGCGGAGGCGCCTTCAGCCCCGCATTGGGGGGCCTCGTACTTGCGGCGCGCTTCGCGGGCTTCGTTCATGGCTGTGCGCGGCAGAAGATAGCGTTCGATACGGAAGATGCGTCGGTCGGGGTCGAAGCTGTTGACCGATACCGCGTCTTCGGAATTGGGCACGAAAACGCGGCTCCAGGTGCCTCCGGAATACCCATATTGGGTTCGGTTGTTCACACAGCCGTCTGCGGTCCAGTCGAATTCTATGTCCTCGACTTTGGCGCTGGTGACCCGGCTGCGTTCGGGGACGAGAGTGCATGTCAGCGCGAGATCGCCCAACGCAGACACCCCGGTCTCTCCCGGATCATCTTCCCCAGCCTGCATGGCGGCGGCCACACGGCGGTCGATTTCGTCGAGGCCGGGGCGGGTGAGATAGGCGGCAAGCGCGGCGAGTACGATTGCGGCGGCGGCCCCGCCGACGATTCTCAGGCGGGTTTCGTCACGCTCTTCCTCGTCTTTGTGCCACAAAGCCATGGCCCATTGCCCCAGGCCGAAGGCGATCAGCAACAGAATGATCGAGAGAAACAGACGGTCTTCGCGTTCGGTCATGACCCCCTGTTCGGCTTCGAGCAGGGCGCGTTCGCGCTTTTCGCGCTGCGCTTCGAAACGCTGTGCGAGATCGGCGCGCGCGGTCATCTGTTCGCGCTGCAACCGCTCGCGCTCGGCCGCGTCGAGATCGGCCATGGAGCGGCAGGCGGAGCTGTTGACGCGCGGCTCAACGTCGTTGGCGCGCAAAAAAGGCACCATTTCGCGGTTCGAAACCGCGAAGAAAAATTCCGCGTCGCCCCCATTGCTGTCCGCGCCAAAGCTGTTCACTCCTACCACGCGGCCGCAGGGATCGAGCAGCGGACCGCCCGAACTGCCGCGCGCGATGGGCGCCGTGTGGAGGATGGTGTCGAACTGGCGGCTGGGGCGCGCACCCGAAATGAAGCCGCGGCTTTTCACCGGGGGCTGGCTGCGAAAGATGTCGTTGAAATCCAGGCCCTGCGCCCGATCGACATTCATGGGATAGCCGACGCTGGTGACTTCGCCGCTGTCGGGCGGCGGGCCACCGGCCAGGGCAAGTGGGGGCAGGCGCAAGTCGCCGGTGATGCGGATCAACGCCAGATCGTTGCGCGCGCTTACCGCCAGCGCCTGGCCATAGACGGCTTCGCCGCCGCCGCTGGGAATGATGCCGATTCGAAGCTCGTCATCGCGCAGCGCATCGCGCACCACATGCGCATTGGTGACGACCCGGTCGCTTGCAACGGCAAAGCCGGTCCCGTGACTGATCGGAAGCAGTTCGCCATTGTCTTCGCCGATGATGACCACGCGCACCACGCCGCGCGCGGCGGCATCGATATCGGCGGGTTCCGCCTGCGCGAAAGCGGGCGTGAGCAGCGCCAGGATACTGGCGAGAAGAGTGGCAAACCGTCCCATTTGGTGCGCCTTGTGACGATCATTGGCTTTGACCGCAAGCCGCGGGATGCGCGGCTGTCGATCGGCGCGCATAAACGGGCCACTTGCGCTATGGAGATTGTCGTGACGATTACCGATGACACTGCCTGGGCCGCTGTCCTGCGCCGCGATCGCGCCTTCGACGGGCGCTTCGTGACCGGTGTGTTGACCACCGGCATCTATTGCCGCCCGTCTTGCGCGGCGCGGCATCCATCGCGCAGCAATGTGCGTTTCTTTGCCGATGGCGCAGCGGCGCGTGCAGCGGGGCTGCGCGCCTGCAAGCGCTGCCTGCCCGACGATGTCGGGCGCGACGAGGCGGCGGTGCTGGCGGCGATCGACGAGATTCGCGGCGCCGAAGACGTGCCCTCGCTGGCCGTGCTGGCCCAGCTCACCGGCTATTCGCCGACCCATTTCCAGCGCGTGTTCAAGCGCGCCATCGGGCTGTCGCCCGCTGCCTATGCCCGCGCGCTGCGCGAAGAGCGGGCGCGCGATGCGCTGGCTGCCGGCGATAGCGTGACCGGCGCGATCTACGAGGCAGGCTATGGCTCGGCCTCGCGCTTCTATGACGATACGAAGGGACGATTGGGCATGACGCCGAGCGACTGGCGCGATGGCGGCAGGGGCCGCACCATCCATTGGACATGCGTCGAGACGACGCTCGGCACCATGCTCGTCGCCGCGACGGAAAAGGGTGTGTGCTGCCTCTCTTTCGACGAAGGCGAAACCGAGCTACGTGCACGGTTTCCCCATGCCGAGCTGGTCGAAGCGGGCGAAAATTTCCGCGCACTGTTCGAACAGGTTACCGCCGCGGTCGAGCAGCCCGTCAATGCCACCACCGCAGATATCCCGCTCGATGTAAAGGGGACTGCGTTCCAGCAGCGCGTCTGGCACGCCCTGCGCGAAATTCCGGCGGGAGAGACGCGTAGCTATGGCGAGCTTGCGGCTGCGCTGGGCAATCCCGGGGCCAGCCGCGCGGTCGGCGGGGCGAACGGGGCGAACAACATCGCCGTTCTGATCCCCTGCCACAGGGTGATCGCGGCCGATGGAGGGCTGGGCGGTTATGCCTATGGCACCGAAATCAAGGCCGAACTGCTACGGAGGGAAGGCAAATGACGAACACGGTCGATACATTCCGCGCGCTGCACATACCGGGCGACCCGCTGGTGTTGTACAATATCTGGGATGCCGGGTCGGCACGTGTGGTGGCCGAAGCGGGCGCCAAGGCGATCGCCACCGGCAGCTATGGCGTAGCCGAAGCCAATGGCTATCGCGATGGCGAGACTCTGCCGCTTGGCGTCGCGCTGGAGAATTTGCGGCGCATCCTCACCGTCACCGAGCTGCCGGTCACGATCGATATGGAGGCAGGCTATGGTGCCACTCCGGCAGAAGTCGGCGTTTCGGTGGGCAAGGCGTTCGACCTCGGGGCAGCGGGTATCAACATGGAAGACCGCATGCCGGGCGCAACCGAGCTGTTGCCGGTTGCCGATGCAGCGGAACGGGTCACTGCCGCCGCGGCGACGGGTATCCACGTCAACGCGCGTACCGATGTCTATCTGGGGGTCGATCCCGCGGACTATTCGCGCGACCTGATCGATGCCGTTCTGCAGCGCGCCTCGGCCTATGCGGAGGCCGGGGCGGGGAGCCTGTTCGTCCCGTTCCTGGGTGACCACTCCACGATCAACGCCATCTGCGAAGCCTCGCCCCTGCCGGTCAATGTGCTGTGGGCACCGGGTCGGGGCTCGGTTGCGGAACTGGCCAAGTTGGGTGTGGCCCGCATCAGCTATGGGCATCAGCCGTGGAGCTGGGCGATGGAGAAGCTGGGCGCCGATGCCCGGGCAATCCACGCTGGATAGCCCGGGCGTCGACCATTGGCCCGGAATCAGTCGGCGCCGACGAAGATCGCCTTGGCATTGGCGAATTCCTTGATGCCGAAACCACCGTGTTCGCGGCCGTAGCCCGAATTCTTGACGCCCCCGAAGGGCATCGACGGGTCGGCCACGCCGTAGGTGTTGATGAACACCATGCCGGTGTCGAAATGCGTCTTGGCCAGCTCGATCGCGCGGTCGGTATCGCGGCATAATATCCCGCCGCCCAGACCATAGCGGCTGTCATTGGCGAGCCGCATTGCATCCTCATCGTCTTTCGCGCGGATGACGCTGGCGACGGGGCCGAAAATTTCGTCGTCATAGGCCGGCTGTCCGGGCGCGACATCGACCAGCACCGTGGCCGGGTAATAGGCGCCGGGGCCATCGGGGATCTCGCCGCCGCAGGCGATCTTCGCGCCGTTTTCGACCGACTGGTCGACCTGTTTCTGCACGTCTTCGCGCAGGTCCCTGCGCGCCATCGGCCCCATATCGCTATCGTCGGCCAGCGGGTCGCCGATCTTGGTCGCTTCGAACTTGGCGACGAACTTTTCGAGAAACGCATCATAGACCTTGTCGGTCACGATGAAGCGCTTGCCGTTGATGCAGGTCTGGCCGTTATTGTAGAGCCGCGCCCGCGCGCAGACCTCCGCCGCCTTGTCGAGATCGGCATCCTCCAGCACCAGATAGGCATCGTTCGAGCCCAGTTCGAGCACCAATGGCTTGAGCACCTTGCCCGCCGCTTCCGCAATATGTTTGCCCGCGCCGTCCGAGCCGGTCAGCGTCACGCCGCGAACCTTGTCGTGTTCGACGATCGCATCCGACGTATCGTGATCGATAACGAGCACGGTGAACAGGTTTTCGGGCAGGCCGCCTTTGGCGAAAATCTCGGCGATCTTGAGCCCGCTGCCGGTGCAGTTCGAGGCGTGTTTCAGCAGCACGCCATTGCCGGTCATGAGATTGGCGATGGCATAGCGGATCACCTGATAGGCGGGGAAATTCCACGGCTGGACGCCATAGATCACGCCGATCGGCGAATAGGTGACGATACCGCGCCCCGCATTGTTCGGCTCGCGCTGCTCGTCTGCCAGTTCCTCGGGGCCGTTCGCGGCGGTGTAGTCGCAGATCGCGGCACATAGTTCGACCTCGTCGCGGCTGTCGCCGATCAGCTTGCCGACTTCGGCGGTCATCAACTGGGCGAGCTCTTCCTTGTGGTCGCGCAGCGCCTTGCCGAGGCCCTTGATGACCTGCGCGCGGTCATCGAGGCTGCGCAGCCGCCATTGCTCGAAGGCGGCGTGGCATTTGTCGACAGCCGCGCAGGCGTCTTCGCGCGTAAGCTTGTTGTAGGTTGCGATTTCTTCGCCGGTGGCGGGATTGACGGTGGTTATATCGAACATGAGGCCCTTTCCTATCTGCTTTGCAATGGAAAGGGCCGAGACGCCTCGACGTTCCGGCAAGGCGGCGATCGCGGCGCCTACAAAAAGGGACGGGCGATGGCTCGCCCGTCCCGTGAATTGCAGCAACCTGGTTCGATCAGAGCCCGGCTTGCATCCCGTCGACGCTCTTGCTGACGAGGATGTTCACCGCCACGCGGCGGTTCTGCGCCTTGCCGGCTTCGGTCGTGTTGTCTGCCGCCGGGTCGGCCTCCGCCATGCCGGTCGGGACCATCATGCGATAGGGCTTCCAGCCGCATTCCTGCTGGAGAAAGTTCACGACGCGCGTGGCGCGCTTTTCGCTGAGTTCCTGATTGTATTCATAATCGCCGACCGAATCGGTGTACCCGACCACGAGCAGCAGCGCATTGTCGGTCGATTGCGCCTGCTGGGCGGTCTGGCACAGCTCGTAACGCGCTTCCGGAGAGAGGTCGTACTTGGCCGTATCGAAATAGACGTTGGTCGTACCCTTGATATTGTATTCGTCGATATTGGCGACACGGCCGCGCAATGCCTCGGTGGCGGCTTCGTTGGCGGTAAAGCGCTGGTCGGTGCCGGTGTGGATCATTTGCGCGGTCTTCAGATCACGCGATTTGACTGCCACTTTGGTTGCGATCAGACCGCGATCGGCCCATTCGACCGTCTCGACATCCACCGGCAGGCCGTTGAGCAGGTCGGCTTCGGTCAGCGCGTCTTTGTCGAGACCGAGGAAACCGCCGCTGCTGCGGATTTCCGTCGCCGGGCTGATGGCCACCACGGTACGTGTACCGTCGATGCCGGTCACCTGGATCTTGTTGCCCTTGCGGGCCGAGATGACGCCTTCGAATTCCGGGCCTTCGGGCATGCCCGAAAGATCGCTGGGCGTATGGCCGGTGACGGTCGTCAGAACCTCGCCCTGGCGGTCGTCGTAGCTGGCTTGCGCTTCAAGCTCCTGCGCCATCGCCGGGGTGGCCAGCAGGCCGATCGCAGCAAGCGCGCCGGTACCGGTGAAAATTGCGTTCATCTGTATACTCCTCATTCGTGATCCCGCCACGCGGCCGATACGGCTGAAAGGGAAAGGCGCCGAGAGCCTTGCGCGAGCGGATTGGCGAACCGTGTCCGGTCCCCGTGATGTGAACGAGCGGCTCTGGGGCCGCAGGTGCGCGCCGGTTGTCCACCTCAACCTGTCGGGTGGATGAACAATTGCGGCGAAATAGTGACGAAGGCGGTTGGCGCGGGGGAGCGCTGCGACGAGCCGTTTTCCGAAGCGTCAATCGTTTCGCGCCCATCCGGGCCGGGCCGGTTCGAGCGAGGCAAGGAACGCCTCGGCGCTGTCGAGATAGTCCTGCTGGCGTTCATCGCCCATCCGGTCCCAGGTCGAATAGATCCGGCCGATACGGGGGTTCTTTTCCAGCCGGTCGCGGTGCCGGTGCATGAAGTGCCAATAGAGCGGGTTGAAGGGGCAGGCGCCTTCGCCGATCTTCTTGCTGGGCGAGTAAGTGCAGCCGGAGCAGTAATTGCTCATCTTGTTGATGTAGTTCCCGCTCGCCGCATAGGGCTTGCTCGCCAGCTTGCCGCCATCGGCATAGAGGATCATCGCGGCGACGTTGGGCAGTTCGACCCATTCATAGGCATCGGCATAGACGACCAGATACCAGTCCTGCACCTCGTGCGGGTCGATGCCCGCCAGCAGGGCGAAATTGCCGAGCACCATCAACCGCTGGATGTGGTGCGCATGGGCATTGTCGCGCGTAGTGCGGATGCAATCGGCGAGACAGGCCATGTCGGTCTCGCCGGTCCAGTAGAATTCGGGCAATCCGCGCTGCGCGTCGAGGGCGTTGGCGTGTCGCAGGTGCGGCATCTGGTGCCAGTAGAAGCCGCGCACATATTCGCGCCAGCCGATGATCTGGCGAATGAAGCCCTCGACCGAATTGAGCGGGGCCTTGCCGTCCTGGTAGGATTGCTCTGCTCGGTGGCACAGCTCCAGCGGGTCGAGCAGGCCGAGATTGATGCTGGTCGAAAGCATCGAATGAAACAGGTCGTCCTCGCCCGCGACCATCGCATCCTGATAGGGGCCGAAGCATTCGATCCGCTCGGCAAAGAAGGCGTCGGCGGCTTCCTCGGCTTCATCGCGCGTTACCGGCCAGGCGAAGTTTTCGAGACTGCCGAAGTGCTCGCCGAAGCGCTCTTCGACCAGTTCGATGACTTCCCGCGTGATGGCGTCGGGTTCGAATTTTGGGCGTTCGGGCGCCGACAGGCCATCTTTGGGCGGCTTGCGGTTTTCGCTGTCGTAATTCCATTCGCCGCCTTCGGGCTTGCCGTCTTTGTCCATTAGCAGGCCGGCCTGGCGCCGCATTTCGCGGTAGAAGAACTCCATTCGGAGTTCCTTGCGATCTTTCGCCCATTCGTCGAATTCGGCCTGGCTGCAGATGAACCGGTCGTCGCGCAGGATTTCCACCTCGCAGGCGAATTTGTCCGCCCACTGATCCATCGCCTCGCGCACGCGCCATTCCCCGGCCTCGACCACGCTTACGAGGCGGGGTGAATGCTCCTCGATGGCGCGGGCAACCTCCCCGGTGAAGCTGCCCGCATTGTCCGCGTCGTCGAGCTTGACATAATCGACCGTCCATCCCGCATGCCGCAGCTCCTCCGCGAAGTGGCGCATGGCGGAGAATATCAACGCGATCTTCTGCTTGTGGTGCTTGACGTAGGTCGCCTCGTCCCAGACCTCCATCATCAGAATGACCGTGTCGTCCTTGGTACGCCCCCGGACCGCGGCCAGATCGCGGGTCAGCTGATCGCCGAGGATGGGAACGAGAACGGGGCGGGTCATGGTCCTTCACAATGCCCAGAGCCGGGCTTGGTGCCTGCTGGCGAGCCGAAATCGTGCCAACGGGCGGTGCTTTCTACTCGTCAGCTTCCTCGCCTTCATACTCGTCGTCGTAGTCGAGCTGGGGAAAGCGCGCGCCGCTCGCGCGCATGGCCTCGATCCGCTCCACGACCTTGCGCCCCAGCTTGGGGTAGTGCGGATCGGAGGACAGCGGGCGAACCAACCCCAGAGCGGTATCGTAATCGCCAAGGCGCGCGAAATCATAGGCAAGCCAGATGCGATATTGCGTCACCTGCGGTGCGCTCTGGAAAGCGGCGATATAGGCGTCGTGCATCATTTCGCCCTCGCGACCTTCGTAGACATAGCTCCGAGCAAAACGGAACAGCGCCTCGACATTCGTCGGATTGGTGCGATTGGCCATCTGGAAATACCAGCGTGCCGCCTTCCACGCTGCGGCGTCGGTGTTGTGGCTTTCCACAAGGCGGCGCGACAGGATGCGTCCCTTGACGATATTGGCCCGGTAGTTGGCCGGATCGATCGCAAGCGCGCGGTCGGCCAGGGCCTCTGCCTCTACGAAATAGGGCGTTCCCATCGCATCATCGTGCTTCTTCTTGTACTTCCAGCGTTCCGAGCTTTCGATATCTAATTCGGTCATCGCCGCTTCGGCCAGCGCCTCGGCAGGGCGCGGGCCGGTTTCGGCATAGGCCAGGAGGTCGTCGCGTGTATCCTCGCGCTCGTGCCCGGCGCGGCGACGCAAGGTGAGTTCGATCATGCGTGCCCGTTCAGGGTCGACCGACGAAACCGCAACCTCGTCGCTCCATGCGAAGGGATCGCTCGACACGGCGTATTCCATTTTCTTGTTGACATAGCGTTCGAGCCGTCGCTCCAGGTGCTCGAGGTTACCGAAAACCGCTTCTGCCGCCTCCAGACTATCCTCCCCGGCCGACAGGCGATCGAGGTAGTACCCGATCCGCGCGCCGCGATCCTCGTCCATGTAGAGCATATGGGTGAGCGCCCAGGACCAGCCGTAGAAACCGGAAATCACATACGGCGATTCCTTGCGCGGCCAGCCGATCAGTTTCTGTATTTCGATGTCTTTGTTGCGGCGCAATTCCCACGAGCGATGCTCGGCCAGCGCACCATAGGTCCAGCGGCCGTCATCGCTGAACTCGACCGTACCGAGGAATTCGGCAAAACCTTCGCGCAGCCATGCCGGAACCGGCGCAGAGAAATGGCGGTACATGAAATGGTGCGCGTATTCGTGAAACAGAATGTGCTGGCCGTCCATCTTTCCCCGGTCGCGCGGGGCGACAGCAAAGCTCGCTTCCGCGTTGGCCATGTAAAATCCGGCGACCCGGCGCGAGCCGAGCAGCTTGCCGACATTGCGCGAATGATCGAGCAGATAGACTGTCAGCTTCTGCTCGGCAGGTCGGGTAGGCTTGTCAAACCAGAAGCGCAGCAGGCCGTCGAACTTTTCAAGCCGTTTGGTGTAATCGACCAGGACGACTTCGTCCGCATCGGAATAGACAGTGAAATGTGCGCTTTCCGCCCTTTTCCATTCCTCCTGCGCAAAGGCAGGTCCAGCGCAGACAGTGCTGAGTATGGCCACAAGAGCGACGAAGTATTTTTTCACGAGTAGCGACCCCGGTTGAAGACGAATCCAAGAATTCTGGTCGGCTTCTCTATCGTGGGGCAAGCGATGTCAATTAAACGAAACTATAGGGATCCACGTCCACCGCCACACGCACGCCGGGCGGGTGGTCGATCTGGCCGAGCCAGCGGCGGATGATGTCCTGCAAGTGCACGCTGCGCCGGGCATTGATGAGGAACCGGTAGCGGTAGCGGCTGCGCAGGAGTGCCATGGGCGCGGGCGCGGGGCCGAGGATTATGCATTCGGCGACATCGGGGCGGAATGCGCCAATGCGGTTGGCGGCCTCGCGCGCTTCGGCATCGTCTTCGCTCGAAATGATGATTGCGGCCCAGCGTCCGAAGGGGGGCGCGCCCGCCTCGCGCCGCATCTCGGTTTCGGCGGAATAGAAGGCGTCGCGGTCTCCGGCGGCAAGCGCGGCGATCACCGGGGCTTCGACATGGCTGGTATGGATCAGCACTTCGCCCGGTTTAGAGCCGCGTCCCGCGCGCCCGGCGACCTGCGCGACCTGCTGGTAGGTGCGCTCGCCCGCGCGCAGATCGCCCCCCTCCAGGCCCAGATCGGCATCGACCACGCCGACCAGTGTCAGCTCGGGGAAATGGAACCCCTTGGTTACCAATTGCGTGCCCACGATCACATCGATCTCGCGCGCCTCGACCGCGGCGATGAATTCCGCGGCGCGACCGGGCGAGTTGAGCGTGTCCGAGGTGGCGACGAACACCCGCGCTTCGGGTAGCCGTTCGGCCACCTCGTCGGCGATCCGTTCCACACCCGGCCCGCAAGCGACGAGGCAGTCGGGCTCGCCGCATTCGGTGCATGCCTGCGGGGCGGGGGCCTCGTGCCCGCAATGGTGGCAAGCGAGACGGCGGGTGAAGCGGTGCTCGACCAGCCAGGCGCTGCAATTGGGGCACTGATAGCGAAAGCCGCAATTGCGGCACAGGGTTAGCGGCGCATAGCCGCGGCGGTTCAGGAACAGCAGCGATTGTTCGCCGCGCTCCAGCCGCTGCTCGATCCCGTCGATCAGACGCTGGGCGAGCCACATGCCCTGCGGTGGCTTTTCCTCGGTGAGGTCGATCGTGTCGATGCTGGGCAATTGTGCCCCACCGAACCGGCTGGGCAGGTCGATTTTCGTATAGATTCCGCTTTCGGCCATCTGCAGGCTTTCAAGCGCGGGCGTGGCGCTGGCGAGAACCACTGGCACCTTCTCGAAGTGCCCGCGCATCACGGCGACGTCGCGCGCATTGTAGCGCACGCCATCCTCCTGCTTGAAGCTGGTCTCATGCGCCTCGTCGACGACGATCAGGCCGAGCCCGGCAAAGGGCAGGAACAGCGCCGAGCGCGCGCCGACGACGACCTGCGCCGTGCCTTCGGACACCGCGCGATACGCCCGCCTGCGCTCGGTCGATTTCAAAGAGGAATGCCACAGCACCGGGGCTGCGCCGAAGCGCTCCTCGAAGCGGTGGAGGAAATTCTCCGTCAACGCGATTTCAGGCAGGAGGACCAAGACCTGACGGCCTATCTTTAGCGCTTCGGCGACGGGTTCGAAATAGGTCTCGGTCTTGCCCGATCCGGTCACGCCGTCGAGCAGGAAGGGTGCGAATTCGGCGCGGCGCACGGCCTTGGCGAAGATGTCCGAGGCCTCGTGCTGCTGCGCGCTCAGTTCGACATGCGCGAAATCGGGCCGGGCCGCGTCATAGGGGCGGTCGCAATCGACCTCGACCGGTTCGAGTACGCCTTGGTTGACAAGCCCGCGCAGCACACCTTCGGAGACACCGGCGATACCCGCCAGCTCCCGAATGGTGGCCTGTTCCCCCTCCAGCGCTTCCATCGCCGTCTGGCGCTGCGGCGTCATGCGTTCCGGCATGCCCCCGGTCAGCCGGTACTCGGTCATGGTCGCCGGGCCTTTGAGCGCGCCGCCAGACGACAGCGCCATCCGCGCCACGCTGGCAAGCGAGGCGACATAGTAATCGGCCGTCCATTCGATCAGGCGTCGCAGCGGCGCCGAAAGCGGCGGCACGGGCAAAACGCCGCGCAGATTCCGCAGCTTCTCTGCCGGAACCTCGGTGCCGGGCAGCCGTTCAGCCTCCCAGACGATCCCGATCACGGTACGCGGCCCCAGCGGGCATTCGACGACCGAACCGGGGTCGACGCGCATCCCTTCGGGCACCTTGTAATCCAAGGGGCCGAGAGCGGCATTGAGGACGAGGCAGCGCACGCGGTTCATGGCCGAGCCATATGGGCGGCGGCAGGCATGCGAAACAAGGGTGGGAAACAAGAGGACTGACGATATGACCGATATTCTCGTGAAACCCACCCGCCGGCGCGCTGTCCTGGGCGGTCTTGCCGCAGGCGGCGGGCTTCTGGCCTTGCCCGGTTGTGCAAGCCTTCCCGGCTTCGGCATGGTCGATGCGGTCCAGCGCATCCTCTTCCTGTCGAGTGAGCGTGCCTTCGGCCGGATGTTGCAGGGCGACGGGTTTTGGGATCAGCAGGTCGCGCAGCTCGGTCTGGGCAATCTGCTTGGCACGCGCGGCGATGTAATGTCCCGCATCCTCACCTCGGCACTGTTCAAGAGCCGGCTGGAGGACGCCTTTGGCGATATCGCTTATGAAGGTGCCGAACGCGCCGCGCCGCTGGTGACGGATGCGGTGCGCACCATCGGCGTCCAGAACGCCATCGACCTCGTGCGCGGCGGACCGACAGCGGCGACCAGTTTTCTGCGCGGATCGATGGGCACCACGCTGGTCGAGGCGATGGTCCCCGAACTCGGCACGGCAATGCGCGTCGCGGGCGATCCGCTGGTCGGTGAACTGCTGCGCGGCCTCACCGGAGTCGACCTTGCCGGGGCGACCACCCGCTTCGCCGACAATATCGACGACACCATCTGGCGCGAGATTGGCGTAGAGGAAGCCGCCATCCGCCGCGATCCGCAGGCGACCCGCGACCCGCTGATCATCGGTGTGTTCGGGACCGGCGCGGGGTACTAGCCGCACCGCGACAGCATCGCTAAGGCTTGCCGGGAATCGCATTTTCCTTCCGGAGCCACACGCACATGAAATTCTTCGTCGACACAGCCGACATCGCCGACATCAGGGAACTGGCCGATACCGGCCTGCTCGACGGCGTCACCACCAACCCCTCGCTGATTGCCAAATCGGGGCGTGATTTCATGGAGGTGACCAAGGAAATCTGCGATATCGTCGATGGTCCGGTCAGCGCCGAAGTGGTCGCGCTCGATCACGACACGATGATGAAAGAGGCCGAAACGCTGCGCAAGATCGCAGACAATGTCTGCATCAAGGTGCCGCTGACGATCGACGGGCTCAAGACCTGCAAGAAGCTCACTTCGGACGGCACGATGGTCAATGTGACGCTGTGCTTTTCCGCCAATCAGGCGCTGCTCGCGGCGAAGGCGGGCGCGACCTTTGTCTCGCCCTTCGTCGGCCGGCATGACGATAACGGCTTCGACGGCATGGAACTGATCCGCGATATCCGCCTGATCTACGACAACTATCCCGGCTTCACGACCGAGATCCTCGTCGCCAGCATCCGCAACCCTGTCCACGTGCTCGAAAGCGCGCGCATCGGTGCCGATGTCGCGACCATGCCGCCCGCGGTGATCAAGGGACTGTTCAAGCATGTCCTGACCGAAAAGGGCATCGAAGGCTTCCTCAAGGATTGGGAAAAGACCGGCCAGTCGATCCCCACCGCGTAAATTGACCGACCAGACCCCTCTCGACCGCTTCAAGCAGGCGCTGACCGGCGCGGCCCGCGCGCTGGCGCATGAACCCGAAGTCGAAGTCGCCTGGAGCGCGGACGCCCCGGCACAGAATGGCAAGAACTTCCGCGTGCCGCTGCCGGGGCGCAATCTGCCGCGCGATCAGGCGATCGAGGCGCGCGGTTTCGCCGACAGCTTCTCGCTCCGCCTGCGCCATCACAACGAGGCGCTGCATGGCAAGGGCGCGCCGCGCGAACCGATCGCGCGCGCCTGCTACGACG
>CAMYIQ010000156.1 GCA_947258465.1 uncultured Erythrobacter sp. | reverse complement strand
GACGCTGCCGTGGCCGAACGTCTGGGCGCCAGCGCGGGCGGCAGGACGATCTCGATCCGGTTCGATGGGACCACGGCAGGCGATGTCCCCTGGAGCTTTCGCCCCGAACAGGTGACCGACACTGTCACGATCGGCCAGCGCGACATGGCGATCTATCTGGCGAAAAACAATTCGGACGAGACCATTACCGGCACCGCCACTTTCAATGTGGAGCCCGAGCAGGCGGGCGCCTATTTCAACAAGATTCAGTGCTTTTGCTTTACCGAGCAGGTGCTCGAGCCAGGTCAGGAAGTGCGCATGCCGGTGCTCTATTTCGTTGATCCCAAGGCGCTCGACGATCCGAATATGGAGGGTGTGGAGCAGATCACGCTCTCCTATACTTTCCACCGGGCTCTGGATTCTGCCGAGTAGCCCCTAGACCCGCGCGCCATGGCGCATTAAGGGCACCCGCAAAGCGAAACCCAGGACGCGAGTACTATGGCTGGCAACGTCAATCACGAATATCACATTCTCGAACCCGATATCTGGCCGCTGATCGGCTCGATTTCGGCGCTCACCTTCACCAGCGGCATGGTGCTCTACATGCACGAAATGGCCAGCGGGCATCTCGTGCTCGGCCTCGGCATCGCCGGCCTGATCGCCACTTTTTTCGCTTGGTTCGGCAATATCGTGAAGGAAGCGGAGCGCGGCGATCACACGCCGATCGTCCAGCTCCACATGCGTTACGGCATGATTCTCTTCATCGCGTCGGAAGTGATGTTCTTCGTCGGCTGGTTCTGGAGCTGGTTCGATTTCGCGCTGTTCCCCAGCGAGATTTCCGAGGTCGTCGGCGGGGTCTTCCCACCGCAGGCGATCGAGGCGGTGATCGATCCGTTCGGCCTTCCGCTGCTCAATACGCTGATCCTGCTGTGTTCGGGCACCACGGTTACCTGGGCACACCATTCGTTGATCCACGGGGACCGCGAAGGCCTAAAGAAGGGCCTGTGGCTGACGATCATCCTCGGTGTGATCTTCACCGCGATCCAGGCCTACGAATACGCCCATGCGCCGTTCGCTTTCGGTGGCAACACCTACAGCTCGGCCTTCTACATGGCGACCGGCTTCCACGGGTTCCATGTCCTCGTCGGCACGATTTTCCTGATCGTCTGTCTGGTGCGCGCCTATAAGGGCCATTTCACCCCGCGCCAGCATTTCGGTTTCGAGGCCGCTGCGTGGTACTGGCACTTCGTCGACGTCGTGTGGCTGTTCCTCTTCGTCACCGTTTATGTCTGGGGCGGTTGGGGCGCTGCCGTCCACTGATGCCTTCCGCCAGGCCTGAAACACGCGAAGGGCAGCCCGGTATCGCCGAGGCTGCCCTTCTCGGTTTGTGTCCTCGCTGTGGGGCGAAGACGATGTTTGCCGGCATGCTGGCGTTTTCGGAAAAATGCCGTGCTTGCGGGCTCGACTATTCGCGCTTCAATGTCGGAGATGGGCCTGCGGCGCTGGTGACGCTGGCCGTGGGCACGATCACGGTCGCGCTGGCCATTTGGGTGGAGCTGTCGCTGGAACCGGCCTGGTGGGTGCATGCCCTTCTCTGGGTCCCGCTCACCTTCGCGCTGGTGATAGGGGGGCTGCGAGTCACCAAGGCGTGGCTGCTCGGCAGCGAATTCCTCAACGATGCCCGCGAGGCGGGCAGCAGGGATCTGTAAATGCGCATTCCGCTGATACCGAGTGCGATCGTCGCCGCCGCGATCGCGACGATGATCGCCCTGGGATTTTGGCAATTGAGCCGAATGGACGAGAAAGCGGCGCTCATCGCCCGGGCCGAGCAATCGCTGACGATGTCGTCGGAGGTCGAGTATCCCCGCGATCCCGATGCCCTGGAAGAGGTTCTCTACCGGCGCACGACGATCGAATGCATGGAAATCGATGGCATCACCACCGTGGCGGGCACCAGCCAGCGGGGAGAGAAGGGCGTAGCGCAGCGGGCAACCTGTTCGCTTGCCGACGGCACGAAGCTGCGAGTCGATCTGGGCTTCTCCCGCAATCCGGCTCCGGTGGACTGGGGCGGGGGTGCGGTTCGCGGAACCATCGCCCCGGGTGGCAGGATCGTTGCCGCCGAAAGCGTCGCGGGTCTCGCCTTGCTTGCCTCCCCCGATCCGCGCGATCTGCCTAATAACCACCTCGCTTATGCCGGTCAGTGGTTCCTGTTCGCGTTCACTGCATTGGTGATCTATATCATTGCGCTGCGCCGCCGCTCCACCCGCGCTAGGGCGGATTAAAGAGCCGCTTGCTTGCCCGCGTCCCTGCGCCCCGCTAACCGCCTTCTCCGATGAAGTACGTCTCAACTCGCGGCAGCGCGCCCGCGCTCGATTTCGCCGGCGTCACGCTGGCCGGCCTGGCCAGCGATAGCGGCCTGTATGTGCCCGAGGAATGGCCGCAATTCTCGCTCGACGAGATCGCGGCAATGCGCGGCCTGCCCTATGCCGAACTGGCGGCGCGCGTGATGCAGCCCTTTGTCGGCGACTGCCTCAGCCCCGACCGTCTGGGCGAGCTTACCGCGAAGGCCTATGGCCGGTTTGCCCATGCGGCGGTCACTCCGCTCACCCAGCTCGACGAACGGCAATGGCTGTTGGAGCTGTTTCACGGGCCGACCCTGGCGTTCAAGGACGTCGCACTGCAACTGCTCGGCCTGCTGTTCGAGGAGTTCCTCGAACGTGAGAATGGCAGTCTGACGATCGTCGGGGCGACCAGCGGCGATACGGGCAGCGCGGCGATCGATGCCGTGGCCGGGCTCGACCGCGTCGAGATATTCATGCTCCATCCCAAGGGCCGGGTTAGCGATGTCCAACGCCGCCAGATGACCACGGTGCGCGCGCCGAACGTCCACAACATCGCCATCGACGGATCGTTCGACGATGCGCAGGCAATGGTGAAGCGGATTTTCACCGACCGCGACGTTACCGCGAACCATCGCATCGGGGCTGTCAACTCGATCAACTGGGCGCGGTTGATGGCGCAGGTGGTCTATTATTTCGCCGCGGCGCTCCAACTGGGCGGGCCGGAGCGCAAGCCGGCCTTCAGCGTGCCCACCGGCAATTTCGGCGATATCTTCGCAGGGCATGTGGCCGCGCGCATGGGCTTGCCCGTCGAGCGGTTGATCGTGGCGACCAACGTCAACGACATTCTCCACCGTGCCTTGTCGGCAGGCGATTACTCGACCGGGAGTGTCACGCCCACCGCCGCGCCGAGCATGGACATCCAGGTAAGCTCGAATTTCGAACGCTTGCTGTATGACGTAGGCGGGCGCGATGGCGCGGCCATGGCGGAGCAGATGCGCGGCTTCGAAGCCGAGAGAGCAATGCGGCTGACCAATGCGCAACGGGAAGGAGCCTCAGCCCTGTTCACCAGCATGCGTGCCGACGAGAACGATATGGCCCGTGCGATGCGCTGGGCCTGCGAAAACTGCGCGGAGATCGTCGATCCGCACACCGCGATCGGTCTGCATGCTGCGCGCGCCAGCGAATTGCCGCCTGGCGTGCCCGCCGTCACGCTGGCGACCGCGCATCCCGCGAAATTCCCCGATGCAGTGGAGCGCGCCACGGGAACGCGCCCCGCGCTGCCGACGCGAGTGGGCGATCTGTTCGCGCGCGAAGAGGCCTATGCCGAATTGCCCGGCACGTATGAGGCGGTGCGCGACCATATCCTCGAGCACGCCGTCTGATGGCCGAGCTGCGCGATAATCCCGTTTTGATGGTGGGCGAGGGCTGGGATGCCTATCGTCTGCTCGACAGCGGGCATGGTCGCAAGTTGGAAGGGTACGGCCCCTACCGCTTCATTCGGCCCGAACCGCAAGCCATGTGGTCGCCCCGGCTGGAGCAATGGGAAGCCCATGGCGAATTCGTTCCCGGTAGCGACGAGGATGGCGGCGGGCGCTGGCACTATTCCAAACGGGTTCCGGACGATGGGTGGGAGCTTGGCTGGGGCGGGGAAGCGCGCTTTACCGCCCAGTGCACGCCGTTTCGCCATCTCGGCTTCTTTCCCGATATGGCGCCGGTGTGGGACTGGATGGGCGAACAGCTCGAAGGCTGCACCGACGCCGAAACCATGAACCTCTTCGGCTATACCGGGGTCGGCACGCAGGCGCTCTCGCGCTTCGGGCGCGTGACCCATGTCGATGCGAGCAAGAAATCGGTCGGCCAGGCGCGCGAGAACGCGGCGCTGGCGGGCCTCGAAAATCGCCCGATCCGCTGGCTGGTCGAGGATGCGATGAAATACACCGCACGCGAGGTTCGCCGCGGGCGGCGGTACGACGGAATCATTCTCGATCCGCCCAAGTTCGGGCGCGGTCCGGATGGCGAGGTTTGGCGGCTGGAAGAGGGCCTGCCCGGGCTCGTTTCCGATTGTCGCCAATTGCTCGATGCCGACAGCCGGTTTCTTTTCCTCACCGTCTATGCCGTGCGGATGAGCAGTCTTGCGCTGGCGGGCCTGCTCGCAGAAGTTTTCGCAGGGCTTCCCGGTACGATCGAGCATGGCGACCTTGCCGTGCAAGAGGACGAATCGCGCCGACTGCTCCCGACCGCGATCTTCGCGCGCTGGTCGAATCCGCGCTAGAGCGATCCTTATGAACGATTCGCTGATCCTCGAAGTGGCCGATTTCGAGCACGACGTGCTAACCGGCATATATTCGGAAGAAACCGGTCGGCCTCAGCCGCTGCGCTTCACCATTCAGGTGCGGATGAAACCGCTCCACCACTACGATGCGGATACGCCGCTCGACGAGTCGAAGAACTACATGGATCTGAAGTTCGCCGCGTCCGACGCATTGCCCGAGGGCGTGCACTTCAAGCTGATCGAAGCGGTTGCCGATCATGTCTGCGAAACCCTGTTCCTGCAGGACAAGCGGGTCGAGGCGGTAGCGGTCAAAATCGTCAAGCTGGCGATTGCCGAGGCGGGTGAGAAAATCGGCATCACGCTCCACCGCGAGCGGCGCGAATGAAGCGTATTCCGGTCGACGGATTGCCCGACGACCCGCTCGCCGCCGCGGGTGTCTTTCACCAACATTGGGTGGCGCATGTCGAAGGAAGGCTGACAGCGGGGGAGGATGTCATGCTGCTCCTGCCGCCTGCAGATCACAGCCATCGCGAATGGCGGCTGGCGATCGTTGCGGGGCTGGCGCGCAAGCACGCGCCCCGGCGGATCAACATGGTCGCCGGCCAAGGCGAAGCGGTCGACGCTACCGAAGCGTATCTCGCGGGCGCGCCCGGAATTACGGGTCAGTACCTGGAAAGCTGAGCCACGAGCGCACACACTGCTTCGGCCCCTGCGGTGCGCTTTCGAAGTCGGCGATCATGCGATGAACGACCGGGTATCGGTCGCGGGTTCCGGAAGCACTATTGGGACTGTTCCGATCCGGCATGGTGGAAAAAGCGGTTCTTGTTGATCGGGATCAAGGACCGAGCCGCCGCACCGGCGCATTCATTGGACCGCAAAGGAGCTGGGCATGTCGAAGCGCCTCACCCGTGAACTTGTTGCCAGGCACGCCGTCGTGGCCGGTGGGATAGGGCGCGGCTTCGAATTGCCGAGGTGGCTCTATATCGTCACCGTGGCACTTTATCTCGCCTTCCTCGCCATAATGGCGGCAGGCCTATCGATATCAGAGCCGATTTTTCCGGCGCTCGTCTTGGACTGGGGTCTCGCCGAAAGGACGATTGCTGCGTTGACTTGAGCGCGCGGCAAGCCGGGGGGAAGCGCGGAGTCGGGCAACCGGTTCCGCGCTTTTTCGTTTGCTCCTCCCCCGGTTAACGAACTTGGGCGCGCAGTCGCTCAAGCACCGCGTCTTCCTCGGCCACCAGCGCAATCACGACATTACGGGCAGCCTCGATGGCCCCGGCGTCCTGCGCCTGCACGCGCGCAGCGGCATAGAGAATATCGAGGTCGCCCAGCGCGACAGCCGAATTGCTGCGTGCCGAATCGAGATCGGCCAGCGCAACCTGCGCTGCCGCCCAGCTGTCGCTCCCGATGCTGCTGCCGGCCGCGGCACCGACCATGCGTTCCGCATCCGGGACGGCGCCGAAGAAATCGGCGTGGGAGCTGCGGACTTGCTCGACCAGAGCCGCGAGCCGCGTGTTGAGG
>CAMYIQ010000155.1 GCA_947258465.1 uncultured Erythrobacter sp. | reverse complement strand
GAGGCGGGCCAGCCGACCGTGTGCAGCGAAACCTGTGTCGGGCGGATCCGTTATCTTGGCGTGATGCTCTACGACGCCGACCGGATCGAGGAAGCGGCGAGCGCGGAGAATATCGAGGATCTCTATCAGGCCCAGCTCGATATTTTCCTCGACCCCACCGATCCCGAAGGGATCGAGCAGGCGCGGCGTGACGGTGTACCCGACAACTGGCTGGAAGCCGCGCGCCATTCGCCGATCTGGAAGATGGCAATGGAATGGAAAGTGGCCTTCCCGCTCCACCCCGAATACCGCACGCTGCCGATGGTCTGGTACGTCCCGCCGCTCTCGCCGATCAGCGCGGCGGCGGAGGCGGGAAACATCGCCACCAACAATGGCATGCCCGACATCCGCAGCTTGCGCATTCCGCTCAAATATCTCGCCAACCTGCTGACCGCTGGAGACGAAGAACCGATAGCCGACTGCCTCGAGCGCATGATCGCCATGCGCAGCTATATGCGTGCCAAAACGGTCGAGGGGGTGACCGATGAAAGCCTCGCCGAAGCTGTCGGCCTGACCGGTGTGCAGATCGAGGAGATGTACAAGGTCATGGCGCTCGCCGATTACGAGGATCGTTTCGTGATCCCTTCCGGCCACCGGGAGGATTCCGAGGACATGTATGACGAGCGCGGCGCTTGCGGTTTCAGCTTCGGCAATGGCTGCTCTGGCGGGAGCACGCAGGCCAATCTGTTCGGCACCAACCCGCGTAAGAAACTCCAGACCCCGACGGAGGTGTTCTGATGAACAGCCTGCATCTGATTTCTCTTTTGCTGCAATATCCCACGCAGGAAATGGTGTCGGCTCTGGACGAGCTGGAGTCCCGGCTCGCGGCCGATCCGGCCTTGCCGCCCGACACGCGGAAACGGCTCGCCCCCCTAATCGCCCGGCTGTCCGGCCAGGACATCTATGAGGCGCAAGAAACCTATGTCGAGCTGTTCGACCGGGGCCGTGCGCTAAGCCTGCATCTGTTCGAGCACGTCCATGGCGAAAGCCGCGACCGGGGCCAGGCCATGGTCGACCTGCGCGAACGCTATGTCGCGGCCGGGCTCGACCCGGTGGCAAACGAACTGCCGGACTACCTGCCGCTGTTCCTCGACTATTGTTCGACCCTGGCCGAGGATTCCGCGCGGGAGGCACTTGCCGAACCCGGCGTCGTCCTGGTGGCGCTGGCCGCGCGACTGGCCGATCGCGAATCCGACTATGCGCCGGTCTTCGCGCTGCTGTGCGACATTGCGGGCGTCGAAATGGATGAGGAGGCAGCCAATTCACTGCCGCCACCCGAGGACCCCGAGACGCTGCCCGAGCTGGATGCGCAGTGGGAAGAGGAGGAAGTCCGCTTCACCAACGAACTGCCCGATCCCAATGCCGCCTGCCCGCAGGCGAGCGCGATGATGCGCCGCATTCTTGAGCCGGAAGGCGGTGCGCCGAGAGGAGGAACCGAGTCATGAATACCTATCTCAACCACCTGCTGTTCGGCATTTATCCTTATATTGCCCTTGCCACGATGGTGGTCGGCACGATCATCCGCTTCGAACGCGAACCCTATTCATGGCGAGCCAGTTCGAGCCAATTGCTTAGGCGCAAGCAGCTCGTTCTGGGATCGATCCTGTTTCATACGGGCGTGCTGTTCGTGCTGTTCGGCCATATCGTCGGCCTGCTGGTGCCGATATGGGTCTTCGATTCGCTGGCAGTAAAGCATGAATGGAAGCAGGCCCTGGCGGTCTATGGTGGCGGCACTGCGGGGCTCGTATCCTTCATAGGCGCCTCGATGCTGCTCCACCGCCGCCTGTTCGACTCGCGGATCCGTGCGAATTCCGCGTTTGCCGACACCGGTATTCTGGCGCTGCTATGGGCCCAGCTTGCCCTCGGTCTGGCCACCGTACCGATCTCGCTTGGCCACATGGACGGCGTACAGATGGTCAAGTTCATGGCCTGGGCGAACGGCATCTTTACCTTCAATCCGACGGCCTCGATGTGGATCGATGGAGCACACTGGATTTTCCGCACCCACATCTTCCTCGGGCTGACGATCTTCCTGGTTTTCCCGTTCACGCGCTTGCCGCACATGCTCTCGGTGCCGGTGCGCTATATCTGGCGAGGCGGTTATCAAATCGTGCGTAGCCGTCGGAGCCTGATCAATGGTTGACCAGATCGAGAAGGACGCAGTCTGTGTCGCAGGGAAGGAAATCTCCGCCGATCGGATCGCCGCCGAGATGCAGAACCACCCGGCCGACGATGCGGAGGCTGCCTGGGAAGCGGCGGCGCGGGCGCTGGTAGTGCGCGAATTGCTACTCGGCGAAGCGCGGCGCCTGGGTCTCGAGCCGGAGGAGACGAGCGACCACCGCGGTCGCAAAATGACCGAGGAAGATGCCCTGGTCGAGACGCTGATCGAACGTGAGGTCAGCGTCCCGGTGGCGACCGAAACCGAGGCGCGCCGGTTCTACGAAACGCATCTGGACCGCTTCGCCAGCGAACCGTTGGTGGAGGCGGAGCATATCCTCTTCTCCGCCTCGCCCGACGATGCGATCGCCTGGAACATGGCGCTGAGCGATGCACGCGGACTGATACGGCAGCTCAGGGACGATCCGGACCGTTTTGCCGAACTTGCCCGGACGCATTCGGCTTGTCCCTCGCGCGAACAAGGGGGCAATCTCGGCCAGATCGGCCCGGGCCAGACCGTGCCGGAGTTCGAACAGGCGCTTTTCGCTCTCGGCGAGGGCGAGCTGTGCGCCGAGCCGGTACCCACGCATTATGGCGTCCACATCGTGCGGGCAGGGCGCAAGGTGGAAGCCCGGCAGCTTCCTTTCGAGGCGGTCGATGCCTCCATCCGTGCTTATCTCGAGGAATCCTCGCTAAGGCGCGCTATGGCACAATACCTTGCGATCCTTGCGTCGCAGGCCGATATCCGGGGTGTCGCACTTCCGGCCAGCGAAGGACCGCTTGTCCAATGACTATCGATCGCCCACGCGATTACCTCCCGCTCGCCGAAGCGCGCGGCCCGCGCTTGCGCGACGGTTTGGGACGCCGATTTGAATATCTGAGGTTGTCGCTCACCGACGTATGCAACTTCCGCTGCAGCTATTGTCTGCCCGATGGATATCGTCGGCCGTGCGGCAGACCCGCCGAACTTACGATCGACGAAATCGAGCGCGCGGTGCGGGCCTTTGCCGAACTGGGGCTGTGGAAGGTGCGGCTGACCGGTGGCGAGCCGACCATACGGCGCGATTTCGAAGATGTGGTGCGTGCGGTCGCCGCCATACCGGGTATCCGTCGTGTGGCCATGACCACCAATGGCTATCGCCTCGCCGAAAGGGCGCAGCGCTGGCGTGAGGCGGGGGTCGATGCGCTCAATATCAGCGTCGATTCTCTCGATCCGGAACGTTTCCTGGCCATCACCGGCCATGACCGGTTGGGTGAAGTGCTCGCCGGCATCGACGCCGCCCGCGATGCGGGGTTTTCCAGTATCAAGCTCAATGCCGTGCTGATGCGCGGGGTTAACGACGATGAGCTCGAGGCGATGATCCGCTTCGTCGCCGCTCGCGATCTCTCCCTACGCTTCATCGAAGTCATGCGGACCAACGACAATGCGGAATTCTTCGCCGAGCGGCACGTGCCTGGCGAAAGCGTTGTCGAACAATTGCAAGCGGCAGGTTGGCAACGCCGTCCGCGTGAAGACGGTGCCGGGCCGGCGGTCGAGTTCGGCCATCCCGAAGCGCGTGGCCGGATCGGCATCATCGCGCCTTACGCAAAGGATTTCTGCGCCGACTGCAATCGGCTCCGGCTCGGCTCCGATGGCAAGTTCCACCTCTGCCTTTTCGGCGATGGCGGGTTCGATCTGCGCGATCTCCTGCAGTCGGACAGCCAGCAGGAAGAACTCGTCGCCCGCATTGCCGCTTTGACGAAAGGCAAGGCCCCGGGGCACCGCCTGCACGAGGGCAATAGCGGCGCAACTCCTCATCTCGCATCCATCGGAGGGTAAGGTGACGACTGTCGATCGGCCACAAACCGAGCTCGAACTCGAACTGTGCGGGAAACTCGCCGATGTCGCTGGGGCATTCGTGACAATCGCCGTTCCCGACGATGGTTGCAGCATTGCCGAGCTGTTCGCGCTGGTGGGCCAGCGGCATCCGACCCTGGCTGGACTGACCGGCAATGGCCGGGTCAGAGCATGTGTGAACGAGGCCGTTGTCGCGCCCGAGGCGCGCGTCATGCCAGGGGATGAGGTGGCTCTCTTCCCCCCGGTTTCGGGCGGATGAGCATAGAGGTTACTCTTGCCACGCAAGCCTTCGACCCGGCGAAACTGCTCGGCACCCTGACGCGCGAACTCGCGGGGGAGGGCGCGGTAGTCAGTTTTACCGGCCATGCACGTGACAGGGCGAAAGACGGCGCATTGGTCGATGCGCTGGTTCTGGAGAGCTATCGCGGTGTAACGCTCGCCTCGATGAAGGAGATCGCAGCCGATGCGATGGCGCGCTTCGATGTAACGCGTTGCCGGGTGGTCCACCGGGCGGGGCGTATCGCGCCGGGCGAAGCCATCGTTTTCGTCGCCACCGTTTCAGCCCATCGCCGCGCCGCGTTCGAGGCTGCGGACTACCTCATGGACCGGCTCAAGACCGAAGCGGTGTTCTGGAAGCGCGAGGAAGGTCCGCTGGGGCGCCGATGGATCGAGCCGCGCGAAAGCGACCATGAAGATGCCCGGCGCTGGCATCTGTGAATAGGAATGACAATGCCAGGAATAGACGAGAGCCTGCCCTTCCATCCGCTGAAGATTGCAGTGCTGACGGTGTCGGATACCCGCACCGCTGAAACCGACACATCGGGAGGATTGCTCGCCTCGCGCCTGGTCGAGGCGGGGCACGAACTGGCGGCGCGCGCGATCGTGAAGGACGATGTCGAAGCTATTCGAGCCCAAGTGGAAGCGTGGGTCGACGATCCCGATATCGAAATCGTGCTGAGCACGGGCGGTACCGGCTTCACACCGCGCGACGTGACGCCGGAGGCGGTCATGCCTTTGCTGCGCCGGGTGATGGACGGTTTCGCGGTAGTGTTCCATCAGGCGAGCTTGGGCACGATCGGCGTTTCGACTTTGCAATCGCGCGCTTTTGCGGGGCAGGCGGGCGACAGTTTCGTCTTCTGCGTGCCTGGGTCGACCGGGGCATGTCGCGACGCCTGGGACTTGGTGTTGCGCTACGAATTCGACAGCCGCTACCGCCCGTGCTCGATCGCCGGGCAATTGCCGCGACTGAGGGAGGTATGTGCATGAACGGTCTGACTCATCTGGATGAACAGGGCCGGGCGCGCATGGTCGATATTGGCGACAAGGCTGCCACGGCCCGCCGGGCGCAGGCGCGGGGGCAGGTGCAGTGCAGCGCCCCGACGCTCGACTTGGTCAGGGCGGGAAGGGCCCCCAAGGGCAGCGTGATTTCGACCGCCGAACTGGCCGGTGTGATGGCGGCCAAGCGCACCGCAGACCTCATTCCCTTGTGCCATCCGCTGGCGCTATCGCAGGTCGATGTCGCCATTGCGATGGATGATGCGCTTCCCGGTTTCTCTGTCGTCGCGACGGTGAGGACGCAGGGGCGCACCGGGGTCGAAATGGAAGCGCTGACCGCAGTATCGGTCGCCTGCCTTACCCTGTTCGACATGCTCAAGGCGGTCGACCGGACCATGACTATCGGGGCGATCCGTGTGACCGCCAAGGAAGGGGGCAAGTCGGGGTCGTGGGAGCAGGCATGATCCGTTTCGAGGAAGCGCTCGCGCGGATAGCCGACCAAGTCGCACCGCTGGGGACGGAAACGGTCCCGCTGGCCAAGGCGAGCGGGCGCAGGCTCGCACGCGATCTGACCGCCCGCTGCGCCGCGCCTCGTACTCCCGTATCGGCGATGGACGGATATGCCGTGATCGAGGCGGCGACGCAGCCAGGCCGCGCGCTCGAAGTGATCGGCGAATCGGTTGCCGGGCGCAGGTTCGAAGGGCGCGTGGGGAAGGGCGAAGCCGTACGTATCTTCACCGGCGCCCCGATGCCGGAAGGCAGCGATTATGTGATCATGCAGGAATACGCGGCCCGCACCGGCGACAGCGTGACTTTCGCCGAAGGGTACGGCCCGGCGGGGCACGTCCGCGCCAGGGGCAGCGATTTCGCCGCGGGCGATGTGCTCGTTCCTGCCGGTACTCTGCTGAATGCGCGGGCCATGATTGGTGCCGCGGCGGCCGATATCGCCGAGATCGACGTGGCGCTGCGTCCACGCATCGCGATTCTCGGTACGGGCGACGAGCTCGCACCGCCCGGCTCGGCCCATGCGATGCGCGACGCAATCCCCGAAAGCGTGAGTTATGGCGTTGCCGCAATGGTCGAGGAAGCGGGCGGCTGCGTAGTGCACCGGGCGAGGTGCGCCGACGATCTCGATGCGCTCACTCATGCAGCGGGTGAGGCGCTGAAGCGCGCCGATCTCGTTATCGTCACCGGGGGCGCATCGGTCGGAGACCGCGATTTCGCCAAACCCATGTTCGAGCCGCATGGCCTTTCGGTGATTATTCCCAAAGTCGCGATAAAGCCGGGAAAGCCGGTCTGGCTGGGAAAGGCGCAGGATAAGATCGTGCTCGGCCTGCCGGGGAATCCGACCTCGGCCATGGTCACCGCCGCGCTATTTTTGCGTCCGATCCTTCAGGCGCTGGGCGGGGCGAATGTGTCGCACCGCTGGCACAGCCTGCCTCTTGCGGCACCGCTGAAGGCAACCGGCGGACGCGAGACGTTTGTCCGTGCGCGTTTCGACGAAGGCGGACTGGTTCCCATCGGCAACCAGGACAGCGGTGCACAGGCAGCTCTGCTGGAAGCCGACTGGCTGATCCGCTGTCCGCCGGATCAAGCGGCTCTTGCGCCGGGATCGAGCGTTACCGCCGTGTCCTTCTGAATCGCCGTTCTGCTTCCTCCAGCGCCATCGGGTCGTTGATGTTGAAAAAGGGATCGCAACCGGGTTCGGTCTCCCATTCGACGGTCACTGCATTCACGCGACGCGCAAACCCCCACAGCGATTGCCCGTCTTTTGCCAGATACTCCGTCAGCGCGCCGCGATCCGCGCGCCAGAGCGTGGCCAGCGGCTGTTCGCGCCCGAGGCTCGTGGGCATCGCAGCACCGTGATCCCCAATGGCGGCCGACAGGCGCGCAACGAGGTCGTCGGGAAGGAAAGGCTGGTCGCAACCTATTACCAGAACATGCTCGCGCCCTACTGCCAGTGCGTAATCGAAGGCGCTCGCCAAAGCGCTGATGGGTCCAATTCCGGTATGGCGGTCGATCAGCAGGGGAAGGCCTTCATCGAACAACTGACCGGCCTCGCGAACAGCGAGCGCGACGTAATCCGACCGGGCCATTGCCCAGTCGCACGCGTGCCTGAGGAGCGTTAGCTCACCCAGTCTGCGCAGCGGTTTGGATCCGCCCATTCGCTTTCCCATGCCGCCGCAAGCGATGACGATTACCGGTTTTACCATCTGAAATATGCGATCCGCTTCATGCCATGCAGACTTTCCCGTGCGGCCGGCGATTGCTGTGGTTGATCGTTGTGCATCCGGTTTCGGAATTGAAAGGCGAAGGAAGATGACCTGCCTACCGAGGCCCTCTTCCTGATTGTCCTCGCAGTATAGACGCATATCCAAGGACCAGAAACATTTTAGCGCGGCAGCTCGAAACCATGCCCACCAATGGGCTAGTAGTTTCCCTAGAGGCCTCTTTACCAAGGGTTTTTCGGGTGCTGCCCTATGCCGATCGGATGGGAGGACCGGGTGAAGGCACTGCGGCGCGTCGATAGACTAATCGGTTTCGAATCCGACAATGCGATTGCGTTAGAGTTCGGTCGCGAGCGCATAAAGTCGGTGCGCAAGATCATACATGTCTACTACCTTGCGATCCTTGCTCCTTTCGCCGGGGTTGCCTGGCTCAGATGGGACCATCCGGCGACCAGGCTGGTCGGTGCGATCCTTCTGCTCGCGGTCGTCCTCCGCTTTCGTCACTGGATGTATCCGCGGCCTCCGGGACAATCCGAGGATGTAAATCCCGTAACCGCGCGCGTGACGGGCGGAATGGTGGTTCTTCTGTCCTGCGCGCAGAGCTATTTCTATCTATCGATCGCTTTCGCCAGCGCTGCTGCGTTGCCGCAGGGTATAGAGTGGTTGCAGATCCTGAGCCTGGGGCTTCTCACCGCCCTGGCGCAAGGTGCTGCCCTCACGGGGATAATTTTCGCATCGAGAGTGATCTTCTTCTGTCTCGTGCTGCCGCTGGTATTGGCCATCCTCTACCTTTTCGCGGCGGAAAACCTGGCTGCCTCCTCGGCGGTGGTCGTGCTCACGGCGGTCAGCT
>CAMYIQ010000154.1 GCA_947258465.1 uncultured Erythrobacter sp. | reverse complement strand
CTGCCGTCGGGGCCGCCGCCCTGCGCCATGTCCGGGCGGCCGCCGCCGCCCTTGCCGCCTAGCGCCTCGACACCGGCGCGTACCAGGTCGACTGCGCTGAACCGGTCGGTCAGATCGTCGGTGACTGCCACGGCAAAGGCGGCCTTGCCGTCGTTCACCGCGCAAATCGCCGCAATCCCCGAACCCATACGTGTTTTCGCCTCATCGAGTAGCGGGCGCAGTTCCTTGGGGCTCAGCCCCTCGATCACCTGGCCCGAGAAGGCCACCCCACCGATATCCTCGTCCGCCGGGCCGGCATCGCTCGAGGTGCCTCCGCCCAGCGCCAGCGCACGCTTGGCTTCGGCCAGTTCCTTTTCCAGCCGTTTGCGCTCCTCGACCAGTGCAGCGACACGCGTCGGCGCATCGTCCGGCGAAGTCTTGAGCGCGCTGGCAATGGTCTTCACCGCTTCGTCGCGGGCAACCAACCATTGGCGCGCAGCCTCGCCGGTCAGCGCCTCGATCCGGCGCACGCCCGAACTGACGGCGCTTTCCGAGACGATCTTGAAGAGGCCGATATCGCCGGTCGCCTTGACGTGTGTGCCGCCGCACAGCTCGACCGAGTAATCGCGCCCGCTTCCATCTCTGGCACCGCCCTTGCGCCCCATCGAAAGCACGCGGACCTCGTCGCCATACTTCTCGCCGAACAGGGCAAGCGCGCCCGCCTCGACCGCATCGTCGGGCGTCATCAAGCGCGTGCCCACGGTTTCGTTGGCACGGATTTCCTCGTTCACCTCGGCCTCGATGGCGGCGATATCGTCGTCGCTCAGCGGTTTGGGATGCGAGAAATCGAAGCGGAAGCGGTCATCGGACACGAGCGAACCCTTCTGCGTCACATGCCCGCCGAGCCGGTTGCGCAGCGCAGCATGGACAAGGTGCGTCGCCGAATGGTTGGCGCGGATGCGATCGCGGCGCTCGGCATCGACTTCGAGGTGGACGGCATCGCCGACCTCCACACTGCCCTTCGCGATGGTCGCGACGTGCGTGTGAAGGCGTCCGAGCGGCTTGTTGGTCGTCGAAACGTTGGCTTCGAGTCCCTCGGGAGTCCAGATGCGTCCCGCATCGCCAGTCTGCCCGCCGCTTTCACCATAAAAGGGCGTCTGATTGGTAAGGATCACAACCTCATCGCCCTCGCCCGCCGACTGCACTTCCGCGCCGTCCTTGACGATGGCGACTACCGCCGCCTCGCCCGTGGTCGAGGAATAGCCGGTAAACTCGGTCGATCCTTCGCGTTCGGCTATATCGAACCAGACTTCCTCGTTGGTTGCCTCGCCCGAACCCTTCCAGGCAGCACGGGCGGCCGCCTTTTGCTGTTCCATCGCGGCGTCGAACCCATCCTTGTCAACGCCGATTCCGCGGCTGCGCAGCGCATCTTCGGTGAGGTCGTAGGGAAAGCCATAGGTGTCGTAGAGCTTGAAGGCGGTCTCGCCATCGAGCGTGCCCCCCTCACCCATCGCGCCCGTCGCCTCGTCGAGCAGTTTGAGGCCCTTGTCCAGCGTGCGGCGGAACTGGGTTTCCTCCCGCTCGAGCACTTCCTCGATCAACGCCTGGCCGCGCACCAGCTCGGGATAAGCCTGCCCCATCTCGGTGACGAGTGCGGGCACCAGGCGGTGCATCAGCGGTTCGCCCGCACCGAGCAAATGCGCATGGCGCATCGCACGGCGCATGATCCTGCGCAGCACATAGCCGCGCCCTTCATTGCTCGGCAGCACGCCGTCGGCCATCAAGAAGCTCGTGGAACGCAAATGGTCCGCGATCACGCGGTGACTGGCGGTGCGATCGCCTTCGGCCTTGACGCCGGTCAGCCCCTCGCTCGCCGCGATCAGGTTCTTGAAGGTGTCGGTATCGTAATTGTCATGTACGCCCTGCATCACTGCGGCGACGCGTTCGATACCCATGCCGGTGTCGATGCTCGGCTTGGGCAGATCGCCGACGATCTCGTCATTCTCCTGCGTGAACTGCATGAAGACGAGATTCCATATCTCGACGAAACGGTCCCCATCCTCTTCGGGGCTACCCGGAGGGCCGCCCCAGATATGGTCGCCATGATCGTAGAAGATTTCCGAACACGGACCGCACGGCCCATCCGAACCCATCGCCCAGAAATTGTCCTTGGTCGGGATGCGGATGATCTTCTCGTCGGCAAAGCCGGTGAGCTTCTTCCACAGGTCGAAGGCTTCATCGTCGGTGTGATAGACCGTCACCAGCAGGCGCGCAGGGTCGAGGCCCCATTCGTTGGTCAGCAGCGTCCACGCATGATGGATCGCCTGTTCCTTGAAATAGTCGCCGAACGAAAAATTGCCGAGCATCTCGAAGAAGGTGTGGTGCCGCGCAGTGTAGCCGACATTGTCGAGATCGTTATGCTTGCCCCCGGCACGCACACATTTCTGCGCGCTGGTTGCACGCGGCGCTGGCGGCGTTTCGAGACCGGTAAAGGCGTTCTTGAACGGCACCATCCCGGCATTGACGAACATCAGCGTAGGATCGCTGAATGGGACGAGCGGCGCGCTAGCGACTTCGGCATGCTCATGGGAGCCGAAATAGTCGAGAAAGCTGCGGCGAATGTCGTTGGTCGAAGTCATGAGCGCGCAGTTAGGCAATCGCGCATCGCCCGACAAGCGCGAATGCCCGGACAGACTGTGCAGTACCGGCGATCAGCAGGGTGAACGAGCGGTCACGATCCAGCAGGCGGCGGGAAGCGATACTGCGTCGCCGTGAAGATGGGTTTCCAGCACGCCGCGCAGGCTGGCGAGTGCTTCGTCCCGCTGCGCCCCGTCGAGCGATGCGATAGCGCGCGCTGCGGGGCCGATCCGCAGGAAATAGGAAAGCGCCTCGTCCACCGCATTTTCCCCGACGCCCACGACCATCCGATAGTCGATCGGTTCGAAACCGATATCCTGCCATCCGGCTTCGGAAAGTATGTCCTCCACCCGCTCGCGATCGCCGAAAGCAAATGGCCCCGGCGCATGCGGATCGGGTTTCGGACCGTCTCCGGGCGGCAAGGCCGAGGCGAGCTCGCGAACCCAACCGTTTTCGCCGCGCTCGCGGAAGCAGGAGAATACCAGGTTCGCCCCAGGCGTCGCCTGGCCCGCAATATGCGCGAATGCGGCGACGGGATCGTCGAAGAACATCACGCCATGACGTGAGACGAGCAGATCGGGCCGCTCGCCCTCGCCCGCGGTCCACGCAGCAGCATCGCCGAGCGCGAAGCGAAGGTTGCCGAACTCCGCACCACGGCCCCGGGCCACGCCGAGCAACTCGTCGCTGACATCGACGCCGATCACCTTGGCGGAGGGCGCCTGCGCAGCCAGCGTTACAGCGAGTTCGCCAGCGCCGCAGCCAATGTCCGTTACCCGCGTGAAGTCATGCGCGCGCGCCACCTCCAGCAGGCGTTCGGTCACCGGCGTAAAACTGCGGTCGGTCCGCCGCCATTCCTCGGCCCAGACGTTCCCGACCTGTCCAGTCCATTCGAATTGATCGGTCATGTTCTCACTTTTGATAGAAGTCGCGATACCATTCGACGAAGCGCCGTACGCCCTCGCCTATATCGGTTTCCGGCACATAGCCGGTGAGCGCGCGGAGCAGGGCCGCATCGGCCCAAGTGGCGGGCACATCGCCGGGCTGCATCGGCATGAGATTGCGCTTCGCCTCGACCCCCAGAGCTTCCTCGAGCGCGCCGATCATCGCGCCCAGGCGGACCGGCTGCGAATTGCCGATATTGACCACGCGCCAGGGTGCGACCGGCGACAGGCTGTCCCCTTCCGGGATATCATCCGGCGTGTCCGGACGGACCGGCACAGCATCGATCAGGCGGCGCATCGCTTCGACGAGGTCTTCCACGAAAGTGAAATCCCGCATCATCTCGCCGTGGTTGTAAACGTCGATCGGCTCGCCCGCGAGCATAGCGCGGGTGAACTTGAACAGGGCCATGTCGGGCCTGCCCCAGGGTCCGTAGACGGTGAAGAAACGGAACATCGTTACCGGGAGGCCGAACAGATGCGCATAGGAGTGCGCCATCGCCTCGGTCGCCTTTTTCGTCGCGGCATAGAAGGACATCTGGTGATCCGCCTTCATCGTCTCGCGATAGGGCATCTCGGTGTTCGCGCCATAGGCCGAGGAGGTCGAGGCGAGCAGCATGTGTTGCGGCGGATGGGCACGCGCCGCTTCGAGCAGTTCGAACGTGCCGACGAGATTGCTGTCGAGATAGCTGCGCGGATTGTCGATCGAATAGCGCACCCCGGCCTGCGCGGCGAGGTGAACGACGATGTTCGGCCGGTGTTCGGCGAAGAGATCGGCCAACAGGCCGGGTGTTTCGATAGGCTGGTTGATCGCGGAGAAGCCCGCACTCTGCAGCAGCGCGGCCTGACGCCTGCGTTTGAGATCGGGATCGTAGTAATCCGAAAGGCTGTCGATTCCGATCACCGTGAACCCGTCGGCCAGCAGGCGGCGGCAGGTGAAATAGCCGATGAACCCGGCCGATCCCGTGACCAGCGCGGTGCGCGTCTCGCCCATCAATCGGCGCCGAACAGGTCGCGGGTGAAAACCTTCTCGCGCACATCGGCGAGATCGGCATCGAGACGATTGGCGACGATGACGTCCGCATCCTGCTTAAACCGGTCGAGATCGCGTTCGACCCGGCTGCCGAAGAAACTGTCCTCCTCCATCACCGGTTCGTAAACGATCACCTCGATGCCCTTGGCTTTCACGCGTTTCATGATGCCCTGGATCGAAGACTGACGGAAATTGTCCGACCCCGCCTTCATCACGAGCCGGAAAATGCCGACCGTCTTCGGCTGTTTTTCGATGATCCGGTCGGCGAGGTAATCCTTGCGGGTACGGTTGGCATCGACGATCGCGCGGATGAGGTTCTGCGGAACCTCCGAGTAATTCGCCAGCAACTGCTTGGTGTCCTTGGGCAGGCAATAGCCGCCATAGCCGAAGGAGGGGTTGTTGTAGTGGCTGCCGATACGCGGATCGAGGCCGACGCCCTCGATGATCTGGCGCGTGTCGAGGCCGCGCGAGAGCGCATAGCTGTCGAGCTCGTTGAAGAAGGCGACGCGCATGGCAAGATAGGTATTGGCGAAGAGCTTGATCGCTTCCGCCTCTTCCGCATCGGTCAGCAGAACGGGGACATCGTCCACCAATGTGGGCTGGACCAGCAAATTCGCGAACGCACGGGCACGGTCCGAACGCTCGCCGACAACGATGCGCGATGGATGAAGATTGTCGTATAGCGCCTTGCCTTCGCGCAGGAATTCGGGGCTGAAGATGATCCGGTCGCTGGCGAAACGCTCGCGCGCTTCGGTGACATAACCCACGGGAACGGTGGATTTGATGACCACCACGGCGCGCTCATTGCCGGCCAGGACCTGTTCGATCACCGCATCGACCGCGCTCGTGTCGAAGAAATTGGTTTCGACGTCGTAATTGGTCGGCACGGCGGCGACCACGAATTCCGCACCCTCGATCGCAGCGGAGGTATCGGTGGTGAAGGATAGGTCGAGATCCTCGCGGCGGAGATATTCCTCGACCAGCTCGTCCTGAATCGGCGAAGTCCGCTCGGCGAGCAGCGCGACGCGCTCGGCGGAGACATCGCATCCGACGACCGTATTGTGCTGCGCCAGCATGATGGCATTGGAAAGGCCGACATAGCCGAGCCCGAAAACCGCGATCTTCATCGAACCACCCGTCAATCAGCATGCGGCCGCGAAAGCGGCAGCGCGGGCCTTCTGTGGGGTGGCGGGGACGAATGCAAGCCTTGCTCCCCTCCTCTCACCACATGAAATAGGCGCCGCCACGTTCACGCGCACGCTGCCAGGCAGGCCGCGCGTGGATCGCTTCGACGAATTTCGCCAGCTTCGGGGCCTTTTCCGCATAGCCCTGCATCACCGCGATTTCGGCAGGGAAGCTCATCATCACATCGGCAGCCGACCAGTCGGCACCGGCAAAATGTAGATCGTCCGAGATATTATCCTCGGCAAACTGGATGTGCGCGGCGAGCTGTTCGTCTATACGGGGCGTCATGGGGGCGGCCGCATCGCCGAGATGCCCGGCGTAAATCTTGAGCATGACGGGAACGAAAAAACTGCTTTCGCCGAACTGCATCCATTCAAGATGGCGAATGTGGTCCTCACTGTCCGGCGCGGGGAGCCAATTCTCGCCGCCATGGCGCTCGCACAGATACTGGATGATCGCGCCGCTTTCCGCCACACGTACGCCATCGTCCTCGATCAGCGGCGACTTGCCGAGCGGATGGGCCTGCTTGAGTTCCGGTGGGGCCAGATTGGTCTCGGCATCGCGCTGGTAGTGTACGATCTCATACTCCGCCCCCAATTCCTCGAGCAGCCAGAGGATACGCTGCGAACGGCTGTTGTTGAGGTGGTGGACGGTAATGGTCATGCGGCAGGTCCTTTTTTGCGAATCGCCCGCACCCTAGGCGCGCCCCGATGCGATCGCCATGCCGCATACGGAAAAGCCGGTGCGGCCTCGAATGGCGCGCACCGGCTTTCCGTTTGTTCGGGAGCACCGGGGGACAGTCCGGCTGCGATGCCCGGCCCGGGGGTGTGGGCCAAAGCGGGCTCCCGCTTGAAGAGACGTCAGCTCTCGTCCGCGTCCGGACCGGTCATCATCTCTTCGGCGACCTCGTCGGTGCGGCCGCGGATGGCGGCTTCCAACTTGGTACACATCTCGGGATTTTCCTTGAGGAACTTCTTGGCGTTTTCGCGCCCCTGGCCGATGCGGACGCTGTCATAGCTGAACCAGCTGCCCGACTTCTCGACCACGCCGGCCTTGACGCCGAGGTCGAGGATCTCGCCGATCTTCGAGATCCCTTCGCCATACATGATATCGAATTCGACCTGTTTGAACGGCGGGGCGACCTTGTTCTTGACCACCTTCACGCGAGTCGAATTGCCGATCACCTCGTCGCGGTCCTTGATCTGGCCGGTACGGCGAATGTCGAGGCGGACCGAGGCATAGAATTTGAGTGCATTGCCCCCGGTGGTGGTTTCGGGATTGCCATACATCACCCCGATTTTCATGCGTAGCTGGTTGATGAAAATCACCATGCACTTGGAACGGTTGATCGAGCCGGTCAGTTTGCGCAGCGATTGGCTCATCAGGCGGGCCTGCAGGCCTACATGGCTATCGCCCATCTCGCCTTCAATTTCGGCGCGCGGCACGAGGGCGGCAACCGAATCAACCACCAGCACGTCGATCGCATTGGATCGCACCAGCGTATCGGTGATTTCCAGCGCCTGTTCGCCGGTATCGGGCTGCGACACGATCAGCTCGTCAATATCGACCCCGAGCTTGCGAGCATAAACCGGATCGAGCGCATGTTCGGCGTCGACGAAGGCGACCGTGCCGCCTGCCTTCTGCGCTTCGGCCAGCACATGGAGCGCCAGCGTGGTCTTGCCCGAGCTTTCCGGGCCATAGACTTCGATCACACGCCCCTTGGGCAGGCCGCCCACGCCCAATGCGATATCCAGGCCGAGCGAGCCGGTGGAGATTGCCTCCACCTGCATGGCTTCCTTCTGGCCCAGCTTCATCGCCGAACCCTTGCCGAATGCGCGATCGATCTGCGCGAGCGCGGCGTCCAATGCCTTCTGGCGGTCTGCGTCCACTTTCTTGTCCTCTACGAGCTTCAGACTTGCCGCCATGACATTACCTCCTGCGCTTGGCCAGAGCCGCATTTCGACTCTTCATCTGCCAAACGGTGTACCCGGTTCGTTCTCATAGAACAAGAGGGGAACGAAAAATATTTTGGGGGCTATCCCCTTGCGACAAGTAAGGTGATGTGCTACATAATGGCATGGCCAAAAACACCCTCACACTTCGCAAGTTTCAGGACCGCTTCCCGACTGAGGAAAGCTGCCTAGAGCATCTTAAGTTGGTCCGGTTTGGCGAGCGCCACGAGTGCGAAAAGTGCGGCAAGGATGCGCAGTTTTATCGCGTCCAGAAGCGCCGCAGCTATGCGTGTGAGCATTGCGGCCACCAGCTTTACCCGACTGCCGGAACGCCCTTTCATCGCACCCGCACGAGCCTTCGCGACTGGTTCTATGTGATGTTCCTGTTCTGCACGACGCGCAACGGTGTTGCTGCCAAGGAAGTCGAACGCCAGATCGGCGTGACCTACAAGACGGCATGGCGCATGTGCCACGAAATCCGCAAGTATATGGCTATCGTGGATGGTGACGAGCCGCTTGGAGGCCCATTCAAAACAGTCGAAATCGACGAGACATTCATCGGCGGTTATCGCCGTAATGGCATGGGCGGCGCTGGCAAAACTGTGGTGCTGGGTATGCGTGAAAAGAAAGGCAACATTGTTACTCGCGTTGTGCCTTCGCGTAAGAGCGGCGACCTACTCCCGCATATCGTCGATCTGGTGAAACCCTACAGCGAAGTGCACACCGACACGCTGCGCTCCTATGGCGGTCTGGCGACGATCAAGGGCTATTGGCATAAGCAAGTTGACCACAGCAAAGAGCAATACGTTTGCCGCGATACGGGCGCGACTGTGAACGGCGTCGAGGGCTTCTGGGCGCAGCTAAAGCGCTCTATCAACGGGACGCATATCCACGTTAGTCACAAGCATCTTCCGAAGTATCTGGGCGAGTTCGAGTTTCGTCACAATCGTCGTCATCGTCCGGAGATGATGATTTCGGCTCTGATGACTTCGTTTGCGAGGTAGGCTTATCGCCATGCACCATGGCTTCTAAGAGGCGGTCAAACGCAGTTGAGTTGGTGAACTCGTTTTGGTTTCCCATCACATCAAATCCCAGATCGGCTCCAACGGTGTTAACGTTGTTGAACCTATTTCCATCTCCGCTGACGCGAATACCTATTCTCTTTGGCCTGCCCTTATCGTCTTGATTGTCTGCCACTGGACGCCCTCTCTTCCTAAGCCTGTCCCATACCCACAAACCTAGGCTCAATATCGCCAACGCCGCAAGGAGGATGCTCACGACGACCCCGATATTGTCAGCGGTAGTGGTCGCAAGAGCCTCGGGCGGGTTCTCCCACCCGAGATATTTGAGGTTTTTGAATAGGTAGCTGTCCGCCTCAGAAACAGTCGTTTCGAGCGAGTTGGTAGAGAACCAATAGATCATGGTCGCCAGCGTAGCGAGAAGGCCCCAAGAGCGCTTGGCGAGTTTCCACATCCGCCCCTCATAACACCGCCTCCGCAGATTCGGGAGTCGGGGCGAAGCCGCCTTGTGGATACTTGTCCAAAGGGGATAATCCCCAATATTTTCGCGTTTCGGCCGTTGCGCCGGATTTGTGCCTCCGGGCGCGCTTAGCTGCGTTGCTCGCTCAACACTTCCGCGACCTTGGAATTGATCTGCTGGACACTGAAGGGCTTGGGGATGAAATGCATATTGTCGATGTCGATATCGTTGCGAAGCTGCTCTTCGGCGTAGCCCGACATGAACAGAATGGGGATGTCCGGCTTCACCCTGCGAATGGCGCGCGCCATTGCCGGTCCGTCCATTACCGGCATGACCACATCCGAAACGATGAGATCGAACTCGGTCGAACCGTTGGCGACCTCGGCCAAGCCTTCCTCACCATCGGTAACGGTGGTCACGGTGTAGCCGGCGCGGACCAACGCCCGCTCTGCCACGGCGCGGACCATGTCTTCGTCCTCGACAAGCAGCAGCTTGCCGCCCGCGGACCATTCGGTGGCCTTGGGTTCCTCGGGCTCCTCCGTCCTCATATCGGCGGGCATTTCGCCCTTGTGCACCGGCAGATACATGGTGAAGCGCGCACCTATGGGAGCGCCGTCAGGCCCCTGCACGTTGTCGGCGAATATGAACCCGTTCGACTGCTTGACGATGCCATAGACGGTCGACAGGCCGAGGCCGGTTCCCTTGCCCTGCTCCTTCGTCGTGAAGAAGGGTTCGAAGATCTTGTTGAGATGCTCTTCGGGAATACCCCCGCCCGTATCCTGCACGATCAGCACGGTGTAATCGTCGGCGGGCATGATATCGATGCCCATCTTGCGCACATCCCGCGCTGATACGCGGCGGGTGGCGAGGGTGAGCCGCCCCTTCCAGTCCTGCTTGCCGCGCTTGTGGGCGTTGGCCTGCATGGCATCGCGCGCATTGACGGCAAGATTGATGATAACCTGCTCGAGCTGCTGCGGGTCGGCCCGGACGGAGCCCAGTTCGCGGTCGTGACGAACCGAGAACTCGATCTTCTCGCCCATCAGGCGTTTCAGGAGCTGACTGACCTCGCTGACGACATCGGGCAGTTGCAGCACGACCGGGCGCAGGGTCTGCTGACGGCTGAAGGCAAGCAATTGCCGCGTCAGGCTGGCCGCGCGATTCGAATTGGCCCGGATTTGCTGGATATCATCATAGTCGCTGTCACCCGGCGTGTGGCGCAGCAGCATCAGGTCGCAATAGCCGATGATCGCCGTCAGCACATTGTTGAAATCATGCGCAACGCCCCCCGCCAACTGCCCCACCGCCTGCATCTTGGTGGCTTGGGCGACCTGGCGGCGCAGGCGCTTTTCCTCGGATGAATCCGAGATGGAGAGCAGAACCGCCGCGTCGCCCAGCCCGCGCACGCCGGCCAGGCCGA
This sequence comes from uncultured Erythrobacter sp., assembly GCA_947258465.1. Taxonomy (GTDB): domain Bacteria; phylum Pseudomonadota; class Alphaproteobacteria; order Sphingomonadales; family Sphingomonadaceae; genus Qipengyuania. Next base: position 1,780 of record CAMYIQ010000154.1, on the reverse strand, counting down.
TCGACACCGGCTCTTCCTTGTCGTTGGCCAGTCGCACGGCCATGTCGCCGCTGGATGTCGCCCCCTTGGCAAAGCGGCGGACGGTATCGGCCATCGCGGCCTTGTCCTCGCGCACGACCAGATCGGACGGGAATTGCGGCAGGCCTTCGCCCTCGCGCTCGACCGCGCGCAGGAAGGCTTTGTTGGCGAACAGGAAACGGCTGTCGCGATCGGTCAGGGCGAGCCCCAGCGGCAAGGCGGAGAGCAAGGCTTCGAGTTGCGGAACCGCGGCTTTCCCGTTGTTTTCCCAGCCCCCGCCGATTCCCACGGTGCTGTCGACCAGCAACATCATGGAAGGCGCTTGGTCGGCATCGCTCAACTTGCCGTCCGCCGCCACATCGAGCGGTACATGGACCAGCGTCTGGGGCGATCCCTGCTGGCCTTCGCGCGCGAAATAGATGCGATCGCGATCGTCGGAACGCAGCAATTGCACGAATTCGACCCCGCCGAGCGATTTTTCCCGACCCCCGGTAGCGCGTTCCGCCAGACCCGGGGTGGTCGACAGCACAATGCCGTCGGGTGCCACGAGAGCAAGTTCGATCCCCGCACGCGAAATCACTTCGCCGAGCCGACCCGACATCCGTTCCGCCAGCCCGTCATAGCTGCGTTCCTCGCGGATTTCCGCGAAGCGCCACACAAGATAGGCTTCCCCGCGCCCGCTGCGATCGATGCGCAAACGGTAGCGCATGTCGGAATCGGTCACGCGCACTTCGTCCAGCCTGGCCGACCCATCCCTCCACGCATCGCGAACCCCGGCCATCACGGCCTCACGCGTTTCCGCCTCGAACGGAAGATCGAAAGGCGGCACATTGCCTCCATACCAGCGTTCATAGGTCGAATTGGCACAGACCATGCGGTTGGCTCGATCGATGATGGCCACGCCGCGCCTGCGGTTCTCGATGGCCGCGCTGGTTACGGACCAATCGGGCTGAAGCGCCGTTTCTTCGACCGGCACAGCTCTCAGGCGGGCAGTCAGCAGGATTGTCAGAAGAACGGCGACCAACGCCCCGCCATAGGCCAGAGCCACCATGCTCTGCTCGCCGACCAGCCATACCAAGAGGACCGACACGATAGACGCCGCCGCAATCCCGAGCATGAGTGGCACGGGAGGCAGTGTCGCGGTGGCACTGTCCTCGCGCATGATCATACGTCGGCACCCTTTTGCAAACGTTCGTCGAGACGGCTCTCCATGGCTTTCAATCGCTGCTGACGCTTGCGCGCTACGACAAAGCGCCACACGAACCCCGAAAGCAGATAGCCGATTGCCGCACCGACGATGGCAAGCACGGTGAAGCCGAAAACCGTCACCAACACGGTCACGCCGACATCCTCGAACATCTCGATGAACCAGGCCCAGCGTCCGCTGTTGATTTCATCCTGCGCGGCGCCGCCGGTGGCCGCGAGATCGACCTTGAGAATGAAAACGCCCAGCTTGTTGGCGATCACCGCCCAGAACGGAAAGGTGAACGGATTGGTTATGAAGGTCACGATCGCCGAGAGAGGAACGTTGGCCCGCGCGGGCAGTGCCAGAAACGCGGCGAGAAATATCTGGCCGACAGGGATGATGAACCCTGCGAATATGCCGAGCGCAACGCCGCGCGGTACGCTCCGCCGGGTGAACCGCCACAATTCCGGCGTCAGGAACCGATGGGCGATCGGACGCAAATATCTGTTCCGCGCCATTTCTTCGCGCGTAGGCATATGCGCGCGGATCCAGTCCGCCAGAAAGGTCTTCGATCTG
>CAMYIQ010000153.1 GCA_947258465.1 uncultured Erythrobacter sp. | reverse complement strand
GCCTCGGCCCTTGCCTTTTCCGACGCCTCGCGCGAGCGCGCCGCGCGCTGTTCCAGCCGCTCGCCCCGCGCCCGTGCATTGCGCTGCTGCTGGCGCGCGGCATCGAGCGCCTCGCGCGCTTGTTCTGCCGCTTCGTAGCCGACCGGTGCCTGCGCCGTTGCAGGCAAACACGCCAAGCCCGCCGCAGTCAGTCCGGCAAGGATGGGGAAACGGCGGTTCATACCTGTATTTCTGCCTTATCATCCACTGCGATGATAGGGGTGACCGGCGATAATCGTGGTCGCGCGGTACAGTTGTTCGGCGAGCATGGCGCGGGCCAGAAGGTGGGGCCAGGTGGCCTTCCCGAAGGCTAGCAGGAGATCCGCCTCGCCACGCGCCTCCTTCTCATGTCCGTCTGCCGCACCCAGCATGAAGCGGCACTCGCGTATGCCGTCATCGCGCCAACGCTCCAGTATTTCGGCGAGTTGTTCGGACGACAGATCCTTGCCGCGTTCGTCGAGGAGTACGATCCTGCACGGGGTCTGCGGCGCGGGCATGCGCCCTCCCCTTTCGGGCAATTCGGTGAATTTCGTCGGCCAGGTAAGGCGTTTTTCATAACGCGCGACGAGTTCCGCCTCGGGTGACCGACCGATCTTTCCTCGGGCAATGACATGAAGAAGAATGGCTCCGCCCCTCCAGACCGGCGATCGTCCGGCCCCTTCGGGGTCGGTAAGGATACCCGTTCACCCGCAAGCGCCTGGCGGAGAAGCGGCGTCGAGAATACGGCCCCACAAGTGGGCTGCGAAAAACGAACTAGGCCGTGCCGGCCACGGGTGGCGCGTCGCCAAAGGCCCACATGCGCTCGAGATTGTAGAAGCTACGGACCTCCGGGCGGAACAGGTGGACGACCACGTCGCCGGCGTCGAGCAGGACCCAGTCGGCAGCGGGAAGCCCTTCGAGCTTTACCGGCCCGAATCCCGCCTGCTTGATCTTTTCGGCGAGTTTCTGCGCCATCGCTGCGACCTGACGGGTCGAACGCCCCGAAGCAATCACCATGTGATCGGCAATCGAGCTTTTGCCTTCGAGATCGATGGTCACGACTTCCTGCGCCTGATCGTCATCGAGCTGTTGCAGCACGAGTTTGAGCAGCGGATCGGTTGTTGCGTCAGCCAAGTTGATCACCTGGGCGGGTTCGGTCCCGGATGAAGCCGGGCCTGTATGCGCCTGTGTCATAGGCGGATGCGATACTCCTGGATTGAGAGGCTCGGGCCATTGAAAGGACAACGCGCATCATGGCGCGGTGGTTTCCTCCCCCGACGAAATCATACGATGCGTCACTTGGTCCCTCGGAGGCGGTCCGGCGTAGCGTACGGTCCAATCGGGATCGGCGCGGCGAATGGCCGTGGCCGATCGTTCATCGGGATCGAAACGCAATATCACCAGTGCCGGTGCGCTCCATTCGCCCCTGTTCACGAAGCTGGACAGGGACACGGAAAAGCGCCTCAGCCAGGCCATCGCGGGGCTCGCGACAGCATCACCATTATAGCCCGGTCGGGCGATGACCGCAATCGGCATCCTTCGTGCGATCCCCCGCCAGTCCTTCCAACGGTGGAACTGCGCGAGATTGTCCGCCCCCATCAACCACACGAAGTCATATCGGGGGTAGCGCCGTTCGATCGCGCCGAGCGTATCCACGGTGTAGCGCGTCCCAAGCTCTCGTTCGATCGCGGTCACGCGGATCGGTGCGCGTCTGGCCTGACCCATGGCCGAACGGACGCGGGCATCGAGCGGCGCCATCCCCGCTTTGGGCTTGAGCGGATTGCCTGGCGAAACCATCCACCAGATTTCATCGAGCGCGAGGGCGCGAAGGACGAATAACGAGATACGCCGATGGCCGCCATGCGCCGGATTGAAACTGCCGCCCAACAGACCGATTCGCCGCCGAGCGCGCATTAAAATCCACCCCGAAATCTTTTGTCGTTTTTATACAATGGGTTGACGGACCCTGCGCCGATGCAATCCAAGTCTTTGGTAAACCACGATTTACATTTTGGTTCCCCCCATATTGCGGAGATCGCGCCAGCGCCGCACGACTCGTCCCGCTTTAGCTTCAACTCGTGGATTCTTCGGGAACCGTGATTCGATTTCATCGGCAACCTTTGTTAGCGCTCTTCACGGGACGTTAAAGACCATAAGGGACGGGTCGTTTTGAGCAACAGGATTGCCACGAGTGGCTGGGGGAGCCGCGTGCGAAGCTGGTTTCCCGATCGCGAATTCTTCATGCGGTCGGAAGGGCAGGTTCGCTTCATTACTATTTCGTCGAAAGTCCAGATGACCGTTGCCGCCATTGCTTTGGCGGCGCTGATCGTTTGGGCTGTTTCGATGGCTGTAGCCGGCTGGGCCCAATATCGGGCGACTGCCGACCGGCTTTCCTTGCTCGACCGCGAAGCGAAGGTTGCCACTGCGACCGAGCGCGTGAACGCTTATCGCAAAGACATCGATGCCGTCGCGACAGACCTGGTGAAGCGCCAGGAATTCATCGAGGACATGGTTTCCTCGCTACCCGAAGACGTTAAGTCGGTCGCCAAGGTGAGCAATTCGGCGGGTGAAGCTGCCGCCACCGTCGACAAGGTCAGCCTGTCGATTCCGGAAGCTACCGCACTTGCGCGGATCGAAGCCCGCCAGCTTGCTTTCGTCGAAGGGCTAACCCGCTATGCCGACTGGCGCGCCCAGCGCGCGGCCGCAGCGCTCAAGTCGCTCGGCCTCAATCCCGACACCATGATCCGTAATGCCGACCGCACCGCTATGGGTGGTCCGCTGGAAAAGCTCGTGACAAATGCCGATGGCACGGTCGATCCGCGTTTCGAACGGCTCGGTCTCTCGATCGCCCGGATGGCGGCGCTGGAGCGCGGTTTGGCAGGGGTTCCGCAGGTCACTCCGGCGCATAAGGACATGATTTCGAGCGGCTTCGGCTATCGCCGCGATCCCTTCACCCGCCGCGGCGCCATGCATAAGGGCCTCGACTTCAAGGGCGCAATCGGCACGCCGATCCGCGCCGCTTCGGCCGGTCGCGTCAGCTTCGTCGGCCGGAAGGGCGGCTACGGCAAGACCGTCGAGATTACGCACGGCAATGGCCTGATGACGCGGTACGCCCATATGTCGCGCTTCGAGACGAAGGTGGGTCAGCGCGTGGATGCGGGCGACACTATCGGCGCGATCGGCAATACCGGCCGGTCCACCGGCCCTCACCTCCATTTCGAGGTTCGCATTAATAATCGCGCGGTCAATCCGCGCACCTTTTTGGAGACTGCCCCCAATGTTCTCGAAGAAATCCGGCGAGCTCCCCAATTCGCCTCAGCCGAATAATCAGGGACGCGAGCGCATGGCCGGCAAGGGCAATTCCACGTTTTCCGTATTCGGTTCCGACACTGCGATCACCGGCGACATCAAGGCCTCCGCAGACCTGCATATCGACGGATCGGTAGAGGGCGACATCAGTTGTTCCTCGCTGGTCCAGGGCGAAACGAGCACCGTAAAAGGCGCTATCGAGGCTGAAAGCGCGCGCCTGGCAGGCACGATCGAGGGCTCGATCGCGGCGCGTGAGCTGGTCATTCTTAAGACCGCGAAGATCACCGGCGATGTCTTTTACGATGCGCTTACGATCGAACAGGGCGCACAGGTCGAAGGGCGTTTCGCTCACCGCGACGCGCGGGCCAAGGCGCCCGCACAGTCTGCAGGCAAGCCGGAACTCGCCGTGGCCGGCTGAGATCGGGTTCAGTTAGGAGGGGATGAGGGCCGCTTGCGCAACGACGCCGGCGGCCTTCTCTTTATCTTCAGTCACGGCTGTTCAGCGTCCTGCAGGAACGCGCCGGCTCAATGCAGAACCTCGGCGCGCAAGGCCTTGCGGTCGAGCTTGCCGATCATCGTTTTCGGCAAATCGCTGCGGATCACGACCTCATCGACCCGTTCATGCTTGCCGATGCGCGCGTTGAGCCAGCCGCGAAGCTCTTCCGCGGTTGCCTGCCCTTCTGCCTCCAGCGTGACATAAGCTACCGGCACTTCGCCCCGATACTCGTCCGGGCGGCCGATAACCAGAGCCTCCTTGATCGCCTCGTGTTCGACCAGCACGTCCTCGACCTGGCTGGGAAAGACCTTGAACCCGCCCACCGCGATCATGTCCTTGATACGATCGACGATCTGGAGGAACCCGTCCTCGTCCACCGTCGCGACGTCGCCGGTGCGCAGCCACGTCTTACCGTGATGTTCGACGAAGACCTCTTCGGCGGCCTCGGGGCGATTCCAGTAACCCTGCATGACTTGCGGGCCATGAAGGGCGAGTTCTCCCGGTTCCCCATCGGGTGCGATGATGGCGGGATCCTCCTTGTTGAGCAGCAGCACTTCGGTCTGCATCAAAACCTGGCCGATGGTTCCGGGCTTGCGCGTCCCTTCATAGGGATTGGCCGAGACCACGCCCGCGCTTTCTGTGAGACCATACCCTTCGACCAGCCGCACACCCGTCGCCGCCTCGAATTTTTCACGCAAGGGGCCGGGCAGCGGTGCGCCGCCCGAGATGCATATTCTGAGGGTGGAAAGATCGGTCTTGGCAAGATCAGGATGGTCGAGCAACGCCTGGAACATGGTGGGCACCCCGGGAAAACCGGTCGCGCCATATTTCTCTATTGTTTGCAGCACTTGCTTGGTTTCGAACCGCGGGACCATGGCGATCGACGCCCCCGTCACCACCGCATGGTTGAGCAACGCCGTGTTGGCGAAGACGTGAAAGAAGGGCAACGCTCCCATGAACACCTCGCTCGCCGGATCGTCGAACGGGTTGAGGCCGGCGGTTTGCTGCGCATTGATCGACAGGTTCGCATGGGTAAGCATCGCGCCCTTGGGTATGCCGGTGGTCCCCCCCGTATATTGGAGGAGCGCGAGCGACTGCGGATCGATCGTCGGCAACTCTCCGCCGACCTTGCGCCCCTGCTTCAGCATATCGTCCCAGCGGAGAATATCCGCGCGATAATCGACCTTTGCGACTTTGCTGCGTGCGAACAGCCGCAAAGCGATTCCCTTGAGCTTGGGGAGCATTTGCGAGAGCGAACTGACGACCAGCGTTTCGAGATCGGAACCGCGCAACACCTCTTCCGCCGTCGCATAGAGTTCGGGCACATCGACAGTGACGAGCAGACGCGTGCCGGAATCGGCGATCTGCTCTTCCAGTTCCTCGACCGAATAGAGCGGGGAAAAATTGACCACCACGGCGCCCGCCATCATCGCCCCGTAATAGCCCACCACGTAGCTCGGGACATTGGGCAGGAACAGGCCGACGCGATCCCCTTCGGCAATCCCGCGCGCCTTGAGAGAATGGGCGAAAGCCCGCGCATCGCGATAGAGTTCGGAATAGCTGTAAGAGCGCCCGAGAAAGTGCAACAGGGGCGCCGAGGGAGAAGCCCGGGTCGTTCGCGCGAACATGTCGGAAAGCGCCATGGGTTCGAAACGCGTATCCCATGCGACCGGGTGGTGGTTCGGCAGCTTGCTTACATCCATGTCAGTTACATGGCGTATTGGGCTTTAAACGCAAGCAAAAAGGCGGGAAAAGCTCGTGCTTCCCCCGCCTCGCGCAATTCTTCATGTCCCTGCGGTCAAGCCTTGTCGGTTTCTCCGCTTTCACCCGCTTCTTCGGCAGCGCGCTTGGCCTCGAGCCAGGCGGCGGCTTCGGCTTCCTGCGCGGCTTCGGCCGCAGCCTTTTCATTGGCATCGCGTTCGGCGCGCAGTTCCTCGATCAGCTTGTCGCGATCGCTCGTGCCGGACGGCGCCGCCGGAGCGATCTCGTCCTCGACCGGCAGGTTTTTGGCCGCCTTGGCGACCACCGCATCGAGTTCGCGTTGCGAACACAGGCCGAGCGTGACGGGGTCCTTGGGCTGAATATTCTGGATGTTCCAGTGGCTACGCTCGCGAATCGCCGTGATCGTATTGCGGGTGGTGCCGATCAACTTGCCGATCTGCGCATCGGAGATTTCCGGGTGGCTGCGCAAGATCCAGGCGATGCCATCGGGCTTGTCCTGACGTTTGGAAACCGGTGTGTAGCGCGGCCCCTTGGTGCGGCTGACCGCCACAGGTGCGCGCTGCATCTTCAGCTTGTATTCGGGATCGGCCTGGCCCCGCTCGATCTCTTCCTGCGTCAGTTCGCCCGAGTGGACAGGGTCGCGCCCGGTATATTTGCTGCCCGCGAGATCGTCGGCCATAGCCTGCACTTCGAGCAGGTGGAGGCCGCAGAATTCGGCGATCTGCTCGAAGGATAGACCGGTGTTGTCGACCAGCCAGGTGGCGGTCGCATGCGGCATCAGCGGTTTGGGTTGGTCGGCCATGAACGTGCCTTTTCTCGTCATGCGAAAATAGAAGGGCCGCCCCTCGCGGGACGGCCGTTATCGTGCCGATGTAGGCGAGAGTGGCGGATTGGGCAAGCGTTTCGCTAGGCAGCGGGCAGTTCTTCCCTCTCCAGGGCCGCAAGCCCGTCGAGAAACTGGCCGG